>DATADI010000513.1:0-2091 GCA_036258615.1 Thermomonospora sp.
GGGGGATCTGGGGGTTTACGGGACGCAGCCCGGGGTGGTTCGGCCTGCGCGGAGAGGGCGGGGGGTTGTGCTCGGCGCGGTTGCGGGGGTGGTGGCCGTGACGTTGGGGGTCGCGGGTGCGGTGTACCTGTCGCAGCAGCCGGGGGATGGGGAAAACGATGCGGGGAGAGGTGGTGGGGCCACGACAGGGGAGAGTGCGGGGGTGTTGCCCGTGGCTCCGCTTCTCGTGCGTATCGACGCCGGGCCCGGGTGGCCGCGGGTGTGTGATGCCCGGATCGGGCGGCTGGTTCCGCGGGCCGGGGCGATCGTGACGCCGACGCCGGTCGTTCAGGGGCAGGGGTGTGACACGCTGCCGTCCTGGTCGCCGGACCGGTCGAAGGTCGCGTTCCTGCGCCGGAACCCTGCCGGGCACCAGGAGCTGTGGCTGGTCGGCGCGGACGGCAGGGGAGAGCGGCGGCTGCACGCGAACGTCGCCAACCGGAGCCGACCGGTCTGGTCCCCGGACGGGCGGAGCCTGGCGTACCTGCGGCAGGAGGGTGACGGTGAGCCGGAGATCTACGTGATGGACCTGTCAGGCGGTGAGCGGCGGCTCACCGAGGACGGCGCGGCCAAGCACGACCTGTCGTGGTCGCCCCAGGGGCGGATCGCGTTCTACAGCGGTGTCGGGGCGGAGCGGCAGATCTACACCGTGCGCGCCGACGTGCCCGGTGACCCATGGCGGCGGCTCACGACGGCGCACATGGCCCCGAACGGCGTGGACGACCCGCACTGGTCGCCGGACGGCACACTGATGGCGTTCACCGTGAAGGCACAGGAGGGGCCCAATGCGGGCGACCAGAACATCGGGGTGGTCCGGGCCGACGGCACCGGGTTCCGGTTGCTGACCACGACCTCGCACAACGACCACGACCCGACCTGGTCGCCGGGCGGCAAGTGGCTCGCCTTCGTCCGGGGGCTGTCACCGAACCTCCAGGTGTGGGCGATGCCGCTGGGCGAGGAGAAACGCGCGCAGCGGCTCAGCCCCGACCACGTGGGTCACGCCTGCTGGACATGACCGGGCCGCCTCCCTCCGGTCTCCGTGGGTCGGCAGGGCCCGGCGGCTTCGGGTGGTGGCGGGGCCGCGTTGGTGATCCAATGGCCGGGCGAAGCGTGACGGACCGGGACGTGACGGGAGGGGCCGGACGTGGGCGGCTGGCGGGTCGAGGGCTTCCAGGAGGTACGGGAACTCGGCTCCGGAGGCCAGGGCCGCGTGGTGCTGGCCCGGCACACCGGTTCCGGGACGCCGGTCGCGATCAAGTACGTGGCCGGAGACGAGGGGACGGCCGACATCGAGCGGCTGCGGCGGGAGGCCGTGCTGCTCGGCAGGGTGGCCGACCCGCACGTCGCGCGGCTGTACCGGCTGGTGGAGAGCCCGTACGGGGCCGCCATCGTCATGGAGGCGGTCAACGGCGTCGCCCTCCGCCGCATCCTGGAGGAGCACGGGGCGCTCGGCCCCGAGGCGGCCCTGACGGTGCTCAAGGGGTCCCTGCTCGGGCTGGCGGCGGCGCACGCGGTGGGGGTCGTCCACCGTGACTACAAGCCCGCCAACGTGGTCGTGCAGGGCGACGGGCTCAGCAAGCTCATCGACTTCGGGATCGCGACGCCGTCCGGCGCGGCCGACCGCTCCGGGACCCCCGCGTACATGCCGCCGGAGCAGTGGGAGGGGCGGCCCGTCACACCCGCCACCGACGTGTACGCGGCGACCTGCGTGTTCTTCGAGTGCGTGACGGGCCGCCGCCCGTTCGGCACGGGAACCCGCACGGAGCTGATGGGCCGCCACCGCACCGCGCCCGTCCCCGTCGAGGATCTGCCCGTCCCGCTGCGCCCGCTGGTCGCGCGGGGGATGGCCAAGGACCCGGCCGAACGCCCGCCCGGCGCCCTCGCCTTCGTCGCGGAACTGGACGCCGTGGCCGCCCGCTCGTACGGCCCCGACTGGGAGGGCCGGGGTCTCCGCGCGCTCGCCGGGACGGCCGCGGCCCTCGCGGCCCTGTTCCCCCTGGTCGCCGGGCGGCAAGTGGCTCGCCTTCGTCCGGGGGCTGTCACCGAACCTCC
>DATADI010000514.1:0-4956 GCA_036258615.1 Thermomonospora sp.
ACGACCTACCTCCTCGGGCGGGCGTGAGTGGGGGTTCGGCTGTGGTGGTCGAGGAGGTGGCCGGTGGGTCGCGGGGGCGGAGGCGGCGTCGGCGGTGGCGTGGGCTGGTGGTGGTCGTCGTCGGGGTCGTGGTGGCCGGGGTCGGGGTCGTGGTGGCGCGGCCGTTCGATGAGCCGGGGCGCGGGAGTGAGGCGCGGAGTGTGGTGCCGACCGGGTTGGCGACGGTGAAGCGGGGGCGGTTGTCGGCGCGGACGTCGGTGAGCGGGACGCTGGGGTACGTCGGGTCGTACACGGCGGTCAACCAGGCCACCGGGACGTACACGAAGCTGCCCAGGACCGGGCGGGTGGTCAGGCAGGGCCGGCCGCTGTACTGGGTCAGCGGGAAGCCGGTGGTCCTGCTCAAGGGGTCGTCGGTGCCGCTGTACCGCGACCTCCGGCAGGGGATGAGCGGTACGGACGTGCGGCAGCTCAACGCGGCGCTGGTCGAGTTGGGCTACGCGCCGGCGTCCGGGCTCGATCCGCGGTCGCGGTACTTCGGCTGGGCCACCGCGTACGCGCTGCGGGGGCTCCAGGAGGACCTCGGCATCGAGGAGAACGGGCGGCTCGCCAAAAGCCAGGCCGTGTTCCTGCCGCGCGACAGGGTGCGGATCACCAAGGTCGGCGTGACCGTCGGGACACCGGCCACGGCGGGGGCGCCGGTGCTCCAGGCGGGTTCGACGACGCGGCTGGTCACCGTGTCGCTCGACGCCACCCTGCAGTCCCAGGTCAAGAAGGGCGACAGGGTGACGATCACGCTGCCCGACCAGAAGACGACGCAGGGCACCGTCTCGTCGGTGGGCACGGTGGCCAAGGCCACCTCCAGTGGAGGGGCCACGGTCACCGTCCGGATCACGCCGAACGACCCCCAGAGCACCGGCCGTCTCGACCAGGCCCCGGTGGGGGTGTCGATCCTGACCGAGAGCGTGGACGACGCCCTGGCGGTGCCGGTCAACGCACTGCTGGCGCTGCTGGACGGCGGCTACGGCGTCGAGGTCGTCGACGCGCGCGGCGGACGCCGCCTGGTCCCGGTCACGGTGGGCCTGTTCGACAACTCCGCCGGGATGGTCCAGGTCAGCGGCAGGGGCCTGGCGGCGGGCCAGCGCGTCGTGGTGCCGGCGTCATGATCCGGCAGCGCCGGTCCGTGGTGCCGGAACCGGGACAGCCGGTGCTCCGCCTGGCGGCGGTCAGCAAGATCTATCCAGGTGCCTCCCCGGTGGTCGCGCTGGACGAGGTGAGCTTCTCGGTCGAACCCGGTGAGCTGGTCGCGATCGTCGGCCCGTCCGGGTCGGGGAAGTCGACGCTGCTCCACGTGATGGGCACGCTCGACCGTCCCACCTCGGGGAGCGTGCACATCGTCGGGGTCGACGCCGCCCGGATGAACGACCGGGAACTCGCGGGGCTGCGCGCCAACGCGATCGGCTTCGTGTTCCAGCAGTTCTTCCTGGCCGACCACACCACGGCGCTGGAGAACGTCGCCGACGGGCTCCTGTACGGCGGGGTGCCCCGCGCCGCACGCCGGGCGGCGGCGGCCGAGGCGCTGGAACGGGTCGGGCTCGCCGACCGGGCCGGCTTCCCGCCGTCCAAGCTGTCGGGCGGGCAGCGGCAGCGCGTCGCGATCGCCCGTGCCCTCGTCGGCCGTCCGGCCATCGTCCTCGCCGACGAGCCCACCGGGAACCTCGACAGCGCCTCCAGCGCCGCCATCTTCGGGCTGCTGAACGAACTCAACGCGGAAGGCACCACCATCATCGTCATCACCCACGACCGGGAACTCGCCGGACGTCTGCCCCGCCGTATCGAGGTCCTGGACGGCCGCGTCGTCAGCGACACCACCCGGGACGTCCCGCCCGTCGCCGCGGGAGGGGCCCGCCCATGACGACCTTCACCGCACACCGGCTCGCCCCGGGTGACCTGGCGCGCGTCGCGAGCGTGGGGTTGCGGACGCGGCGGCTGCGGGCGGCGTTGTCGGCCCTGGGGATCGCGATCGGCGTGGCGTCGATCGTGGCGGTGCTCGGGTTGTCGGCCTCCTCGCAGGCCGGGCTGCTCGCCGAGATCGACCGGCTCGGGACGAACCTGCTGACCGTCAGTACGGGCAAGGACCTGCAGGGCCGAACGGTCGCGCTGCCGAGGACCGCCCCCGGGATGATCTCCCGGATCGGGCCGGTCGAGCAGGCCCAGAGCACCGGCGCGACCAAGGCCATGGTGTACCGCAGCCCCCTGATCCCCACGGTGAACACCAACGGGCTGACCGTGCAGGCGGCGGACCTGCGGCTGCCCGAGGTCGTACGGACCTCGGTGGTCAGGGGCCGGTACCTGAACGCGGCGACCGCCACGCAGCCGGTCGCCGTGCTCGGCGCGACCGCCGCGCAGCGGCTGGGGATCGACCGGGTGCACGCCGGAACGCGGATCTGGCTGGGCGGCCAGTGGTTCTACGTCTCGGGGATCCTCGGCCCGGCCACGCTCGCACCGGAGATCGACACGTCGGTGCTCGTCGGCTTCCCGGCGGCCCAGCGCCATCTGGGGTTCGACGGGCACCCCACCACCATCTACGTGCGGGCGGAGACCTCGCAGGTGGACGACGTGCACGCGGTGCTGGGGCCGACCGCGAACCCGGAGAACCCCGGCCAGGTCTCGGTCAGCAACCCGTCGGACGCCCTGGTGGCCCGCGCCGCCGCCGAGTCGGCGCTGAACGGACTGTTCCTCGGGCTGGGGGCGGTGGCACTGCTGGTCGGCGGGGTCGGGGTGGCCAACACCATGATCATCTCGGTGCTGGAGCGCCGGTCCGAGATCGGCCTGCGGCGGGCGCTGGGCGCGACGCGGGGGCACGTCCGGGTGCAGTTCCTCGCCGAGGCGGTGCTGCTCGCCGGGCTGGGCGGGGCCGCCGGGGTCGCCTGCGGCGTGCTGGCCACGGCGGTGTACGCGAGCGTCCGGGACTGGGCGGTGGTGATCCCGGCCTCCGCCTGGGTCGGCGGGGTGGGCGCCGCCATGGCCATCGGCGCGGTCGCGGGCCTGCTCCCGGCGCTGCGGGCGGCCCGGATGTCCCCGACCGAGGCGTTGCGCACGGTTTGACCCCTGTGGACAGGTGACAGACACCGGGCGAAAGGGGAGCATATGAAACATATTCATCTTTGTCCCGCCGATGGTATCCCTCGTGGACCACCCCCCACCGGCCCGGAAGAGGCCCCCATGCTGCACAGACCCCGGCTCTCCAAGACGCTCGCCGCCCTCGGCGTCCTGACGGCCCTCGCCGCCGTCCCCGGGACGCCCGTCTCCGCCGACCCCGGCCCCCCGGAACCGGCCGCCGCCGCGCCCGCCCCGGTCCACGGGTACCTGGACGCGCACAGCCACCTCATGTCGTACGAGGGGTTCGGCGGCCGGATCTTCTGCGGGAAGACGTTCGACCCCGAAGGCATCGAGAAGGCCCTGACCGACTGCTCCGACCACGCGCCGCACGGCATCCCCGCCTGGCTGGAGAACTTCACCCGGCACGGCAGCCCGTTCGGCACCCACGACACGGTGGGCTACCCGACCTTCAAGGACTGGCCCGCCCACGACTCGCTCACCCACCAGCAGTCGTACTACACGTGGCTGGAACGGTCGTGGCGCGCGGGCCAGCGCATCCTGGTCAACCAGCTCGTCACCAACCGGGTGCTGTGCGAGGTGTACCCGCTCAAGAAGTACGCCTGTGACGAGATGGGCGCGATCCGCCTCCAGGCCCAGCGGACCCGTGAGCTGGAGGCGTACATCGACAAGGAGCACGGCGGGCCCGGCAAGGGCTGGTTCCGCGTCGTGCGCAGCCCGGCCGAGGCCCGCAGCGTCATCGCTCAGGGCAAGCTGGCCGTCGTGCTCGGCGTGGAGACCTCCGAGCCGTTCGGCTGCCGGGGAAGCGCCGCCAGGCCGCAGTGCACCAAGGAGCAGATCGACCAGGGCCTCGACGAGATGCGGAGCCTGGGGGTCAGCTCCATGTTCCTGTGCCACAAGTTCGACAACGCGCTGTGCGGCGTGCGGTTCGACTCTGGGGCGCTCGGCGGGATCCTCAACCTCGGCAACGTGCTCAGCTCCGGGTCGTTCTGGCAGGCCGACACCTGCACGGGGGACGCCCATGACCACACCATCAGCCCGTCCGGCGACCTCGCCGCGCTGCTCGCCGGACCGCTCCGGGCGCTGCGCCCGGTGGGGATCACGCTGCCCGTCTATCCCAGGCCGCCGCACTGCAACGTCAACGGCCTGACCGAGCTCGGCGAGCACATGGTCCGGGGCATGATGCGGCGCGGCATGATCGTCGAGCTGGACCACATGAGCGTCAAGGCCGCCGACCAGACCCTCCGGATCCTGGAGGAGGCCGGATACTCGGGGGTCGTCTCCGGGCACAGCTGGAGCGACGGCGGGTACGCCCGGCGCGTCTACCGCCTCGGCGGCATGATCACCGGGTACGGCCACGCCGCCGACCACTTCGCCGCCGAGTGGCGCCGCAACAAGGCCCACCGCGACGACCGCTACCTGTTCGGCTACGGGTACGGCCTGGACGCCAACGGCATGGGACCCCTGCCCGGCCCCCGCACCGGCAGCTCCGCCAACCCCGTCCGCTACCCGTTCACCTCGCCGTTCGACCCCTCCGTCACCCTCGACAAGG
Organism: Thermomonospora sp.; assembly: GCA_036258615.1. Classification (GTDB taxonomy): domain Bacteria; phylum Actinomycetota; class Actinomycetes; order Streptosporangiales; family Streptosporangiaceae; genus Thermomonospora. Next base: position 4,670 of record DATADI010000514.1, read on the forward strand.
CCCGCACCGGCACCCGCACCTGGGACGTCAACACCGAGGGCGTCGCCCACTACGGCCTCGTCCCCGACTGGATGCAGGACCTCCGCAACGTCGTCGGCGACGAACTCATCACCGACCTCGCCCGAGGCGCCGAGGCCTACCTCCAGATGTGGGAACGCACGACCTCCCATCCCTGACCACCCCCTCTCCACCCCATCGCCCTTCCATCTCCAACCCCCTCCACCCACCTGCCCCCGAGGGTGGCTCTCCGACGCCTCCCGGCGAGCCACCCCGGCCAACTCATGCCC
>DATADI010000515.1:0-5521 GCA_036258615.1 Thermomonospora sp.
GCTGAACGCCCGGGACGGCGCGGCCCGGGCCGTGTTCCGCTGCGCCCGGGTCGGCGGCGCCTCCCTCGGCCCCTGCCCGCTCGTCGACACCCAGCTCACCCGGTGCGTCGGCCCGCCGCCGCGGGACGGCAACTTCGTCGAGATCCGCACGCTGACGCTGACCCCCGACGGGCGGACGCTGTTCCCGCCGGTGTTCGGGGCGGCGGTCCTCGGCGACAGCCACCAGGGCGGGCAGGCCGCCGCGTGCGCCCGCGCCACCTGGGGGCCGCTCGCCGCGCACCCGGAGGTGTTCGCGTTCGGGGTCGCGCAGTGCGCGCTGGGACGGCTGGCCGCCGACCCGGGGTTCACCCCGGTCGAGCAGGTGAAGGCGGCCACGCCGGACCCGGCCTTCGAGGCGGAGGTCCGCGAGGGCGACTGCGCGGACCCGGCGGGGGCGCTGGCCTGGCTCGGTCCGCCCGGCGGCGACTGCTTCCAGGAGCTGACGGCGGGCCGGGAGATCCCCGGCGTCCAGGTCACGCCCTCCACGGCCCCGGCGACCTGCGGCGGGACGTCGTTCGCGCGGTTCGTCCAGGACAACCGGGCGCCGCTGCCGGTCGCCGTGTACGACGCGGTGACCCCCGGCGCCGGCGGGCGCCACACCTACCGCGTCTCGGGGTTCGCCTACCTCCTGCCGACCGGCTTCCGGCTCGGCGCGGGCGTCGCGCAGACCTCGTGGCGCACCGGCGCCGCATGCGGCGGACCCGAGGACGACCCCTGCCTCACGGGCTTCCTCACCCGGGGCACCGTGCACGGGGCCGTGGGGACGGGCCCGGACTACGGGCTCACGGCCGTACGGCTCATCGGATGAGGCACCACACCGGAACACAAGGAGCGGGGACACCGTGAAACGCCGGCTGATCACCGTCGTCGTGGCCGTGGCGCTGGCCGCGCTGGGCAGCCTGTCGGTGCACGGCTACGTCCGCACCGCCGACGAGCGCGCGCTGCGGGGGCAGCGGCCCGTCGAGGTGCTGGTCGCGGCCAGGGCCATCCCGGCGGGCACCCCCGCCGCGCGGCTGGTGCCCGACGGGTACGCCGCCGCCCGCAGGTTCCCGGCGGCGAGCGTGCCCGAGGGGGCGCTCACCGGGGTCGGCGACGCCGACCGGGACCTGGTGCTGGGCGCGGGCGTGCGGGCGGGCGAGCTGATCCGCCGCGCCCTGCTGGTCCGGCCGGGCGGCACGCAGGCGTTCGTCGTCCCGGACGGCAAGATCGCGCTGACCGTCGCGCTGTCCGACCCGCAGCGGGTCGCCGGGCACGTGGTCGCCGGGTCCCGGGTGGCGATCTTCCTGTCCCGCCGGGTGCTGAACTCCGACGGCCGCCCCCGGGGCGAGCTGACCGAGACCAGGCTGCTGATGTCGGGGGTGGACGTGCTGGCGGTCGGCCCGGCGCAGCCGCCCAAGGACGCCCGGGACAAGCCCTCGTTCGGCGAGACCACCGGGCTGGTCACGCTGGCCGTGACGCAGCGGCAGGCCGAGAAGCTCGTCTGGAGCGCCACCGGACCGCAGGGCGCGCAGGGCACCGGCCTGTACCTGGGGCTGGAGGGCGGCTCGTCCCGGCTCACCGAGACCGGAAGCGGCGTCAGCAGCTTCAAGGTCTTCGCCTAGACGGGGAGGCACCGATGCCCATCATCTGCGAACCGGACCAGAGCACCGCCCGGCGCCTGACGGCGGGCTTCCGGGAGCACGGCCGCGCCGTCGCCGACCTGGAGTCCCTGGAACGCCTGCTGGCCGCCCGCCCCGACGAGCTGATCGTGGTGTTCGGCCCCGGCGCCCCGCTGGAGGAGGTGCTGGGCTTCGCCGCCGCCCGCCGCCTCGACCGGCCCTCGCTCGGCGTGGTGCTGGTCCGCGCCGCCCTGGAGGTGAACACGCTGGCGCAGGCGATGCGGTCGGGCATCCGGGAGGTCGTGCCCGACCGCGACTTCCCCGCCCTGATGGAGGCGTGCCAGCGCTGCTGGGAGGTGTCGGCGCGGCTGCGCGCCGCCGGGCGGGCCCAGCAGGCCGGGCCCGGCGCCGCGGCGGAGGGCCGGGACGGGCGGGTGGTGGTGCTGTTCGCGGGCAAGGGCGGCTGCGGCAAGTCGATGGTGTCCACCAACCTGGCGGTCGCGCTGGCCGCCCGGGGCCGCGAGGTGTGCCTGGTCGACCTGGACCTCGGCTTCGGGGACGTGGGCATCATGCTGCGGCTGTCGCCCCGGCGCACCATCGTGGACGCCGTGCCGATGGGCGAGCACATGGACCAGACCGGTGTCCGGTCGATGCTGGCCCGCCACGAGTCCGGGGTGTGCGCGGTGCTGGCCCCGGTCGCCCCGGGCGACGCCGAGCGGATCACCGGGCGGCTCGTCACCGACCTGCTGGGGGTGCTGCGGCGGATGTTCGACGTGGTGGTCGTGGACACCCCGTCCCAGTTCAGCGAACCGGTGCTGGCCGCGCTGGACGCCGCCGACCGGCACCTGCTGCTGGCCAGCCCGGAGGTCACCGCGCTCAAGGCGCTGCGGGTGACGCTGGACATGCTCGACCTGCTGGGCTACCCGGCGGCCTCCCGGCAGGTGGTGCTGAACCGGGCGGACGCCCGCGCCGGGCTGTCGGCGGCCGACATCGACCGGGTGGTGGGCGGCCCGGTCGCGGCGCGGATCCCGTCCAGCCCGGACATCCCCGCCTCGGTCAACAAGGGGGTGCCGCTGGTGACGGCGAATCCGGGACATCCGGTGAGCCGCGCGGTCCGCGAGGTGGCGGCGCTGGTGCTCGACGAGCCCGGCGCATCCGGCGGCCGGTCGCGCCGCCGGGGCGGGCTGCGCCGCGCGAAGGCGGGCCGGTCATGAGCAGCCTCGGCGAGCGGCTGGCCCGGCTGCAGGGCGACGGGCGGCCCGCCGGGGAGCCCGCCACCGCCCTGGTCCCCGCGCACCACCGCCGCTCCACCCGGCCCGTCGACCCGTTCGCCGGGCTCAAGCGCCGCGTCCACCAGGCGCTGGTCGACACCCTGGGCCCCCGCCTGTACGAGACCGACCTGAGCGCCGGCGAACTGGAGCAGCGGGTCCGCGCGACGCTGCAGGCGGTGATGGAGCAGGAGGACACCCCGCTGACGGCGGCCGACCGGGGCCGGGTCGCCCAGGAGGTGTTCGACGAGATCCTCGGGCTGGGGCCGCTGGAGCCGTACCTCAACGACCCGGAGGTCAGCGAGATCATGGTGAACGGCCCCGGCCGCATCTACGTGGAGCGGCAGGGGCGGCTGCACCTGGTGCAGGGCGCGTTCGCCGGGGAGGGCAGCCTGCGGCGCACCATCGACAAGATCGTGGCGCGGGTGGGGCGGCGGATCGACGAGTCCAGCCCGATGGTGGACGCGCGGCTGCCGGACGGGAGCCGGGTCAACGCGGTGGTGCCGCCGGTGGCGCTGGACGGGGCGCTGCTGACGATCCGCAAGTTCGCCGCCGACCCGTTCACCGTGCACGACCTGGTCGGGTTCGGGACGCTGACGCCGCAGGTCGCCGACCTGCTGGCGGCCTGCGTGCGGGGCCGGCTGAACATCCTGATCAGCGGCGGCACCGGCTCGGGCAAGACCACGACGCTGAACGTGCTGTCCTCGTTCATCCCGCCCGACGAGCGCATCGTCACCATCGAGGACTCCGCCGAGCTGCAACTGCGGCAGGAGCACGTGCTGCGGATGGAGTCGCGGCCGTCCAACATTGAGGGGCGCGGCGAGGTCACCATCCGCGACCTGGTCCGCAACGCGCTGCGGATGCGCCCGGACCGCATCGTGGTCGGCGAGGTCCGCGACGGCGCGGCGCTGGACATGCTCCAGGCGATGAACACCGGCCACGACGGCTCCCTGACGACCGTGCACGCCAACGCGCCCCGGGAGGCGATGTCGCGGCTGGAGACGATGGTGCTGATGTCGGGCATGGACCTGCCGATCCGGGCGATCCGCGAGCAGATCGCCTCGGCGATCGACCTGGTGATCCACCAGGCCCGGCTCAAGGACGGCACCCGGCGGATCACCCATGTCACCGAGGTGTCCGGGCTGGAGGGCGACGTGGTGACGCTCCAGGACGTGTTCCTGTTCGACCTGCGCTCGGCGGCCGGGCTGCGGGCCACCGGGCTGCGGCCCCGGTTCCTGGAACGGCTGCTGGACCTGGGCATCGCGGTGCCGAACGAGGTCTTCGACGGCGGTCCGGCGGGCCCGGCGGGGCGGGCGCCGTGGTGAGCCCGCCGCTGCCCCTCGTGCTGGGCTGCTGCTTCACGGCCGTCCTGCTCACGGTGCTGCTGGCGGGCGGCCTGGGGCGGCCGAGACGGCCCGAGTGGGCGGCCCGCATCGACCGCTACCGGGTGGACGCCGAGACCGCCGCCCCGGGCGAGGGCGAGCCGCCGGTGCGCAACCCGCTGCTGCGGGCGGCGCTGGCGCTCAGCCGCCGGTCCCTGGGCTCCGGCGACCTGGAACGGCGGCTGGCCCGGGACCTGGACCGGGCGGGCGTCCTGCTGCGCCCGCACGAGTGGACGCTGCTGCGCGCGGCGATCGGGGCGGTGGTGGCGGCGACGCTGGCGTTCGCGCTCGGCGACCCGGTGGCCGGGGTGCCGGTCGGCGCGGTCGTGACCTGGCTGGCGACCCGCGCGTACCTGCGGGGGCGGGCCGACCGGCGGATGACGGCGTTCGCCGACCAGCTGCCCGACGCGCTGCAGCTGGTGGCGGGGTCGCTGCGGTCGGGGTTCTCGGTCGCGCAGTCCGTCGAGCGGCTCGCCGCGCTGGAGCTGCGCCCGATCGGCCCGGAGATGGCCCGCGCGGTGGCGCAGACGCGGCTGGGCGTGTCCACCGAGGACGCGCTGCGGTCGGTCGCCGACCGGATGGACTGCCGCGACCTGGAGTGGGTGGTGATGGCGATGCGGATCCAGCGGGAGGTCGGCGGCAACCTGGCCGAGGTCGTCGAGACCACCGTGGAGACGATGCGCGACCGGTCCCGGCTGCGGCGGCAGATCCGGGCGCTGTCGGCCGAGGGCCGGTTCTCGGCGTACATCCTGGTGGCGCTGCCGATCGGCACCAGCGCGGTGCTCATGGTGGTCCGGCCCGCCTACATGCGCCCGCTGTTCACCACCACGCCGGGCCGGGCGATGGTGCTGGTGGCGGCGCTGCTCGTCGGGGCCGGATGGCTGTGGATGCGTCAGACGATCAAGGTGGAGCCCTGATGGCGGACGTGCTGCCCCTGCTCGCCGGGACGGCCGCGATCGCCGCCGCCCTCGCCCTGGCGGTCTGGCCCGCCCGGCGGCCCCGCCGCCGCACCGGGGTGGCCGGGGCGCTGCACGCGATCGAGACCGACTACGCCGGGCGCGCCCCCGGCTCCGGCGCGCCCGCCTCCCGTGACGAGCGGCTGGCCGAGCCGCTGATGCGGCGGCTGCGGATGCTGGCCGGGTCGCTGAGCCCCCGCACCGACACCGCGGCCCTGCAGCGGCGGCTCGACGTGGCGGGCAACCCCGGGTCGTGGACTCCGGAGCGGATCCTGTCG
>DATADI010000516.1:0-2443 GCA_036258615.1 Thermomonospora sp.
CCACCCTCGCCAGCGGTTGGTCCTGCGCGACCCGGTCGCCGACGGCCACGCTGATCTCCTCGACCACGCCGTCGGCCGGCGCGTTGATCGACAGCTCCATCTTCATCGACTCCAGCACCACCACCGGTTCGCCCTCCTTCACGGGGTCGCCGACCGCCTTCGGCACCAGCAGCACCTGCCCCGGCATGGGCGCGCGCAGGTCGCCGTCCGCGCCCGCGCCCTGGACCTCCTCCACGGACGGCCGCCGCACCCGCCACGTATGGCCGTCGCGGCCCAGCCACAGCGTGTCGCCGTCGCGCGCCCAGGCGAACGCGACCGTCCGGTCGCCGGCCGTCAGGCGCAGGTCGTCGCCGTCGCGGGTCAGCGAGGCGGTCACGGGGTCGGCGCCGTCGACGGAGACCTCCGCCGCGGCGGCCCGCCCGCGCACGCGGACCTCCACGGGCGCCCCGCCCGCCGGGGTGATGATCCACGGCGTCCAGGCGGCCCCGCCGAGCCGCCAGCCGTCGGGGATCGCCCACGGGTCCGGGTCGCCGGTCTCCAGCGCGAGCGTCCGTTCCAGCGCCGCCGTGGCCAGCGCGACGCGGGAGACGCCGTCGGGGAGCAGCGCGTCCAGCGAGCGTTCCACCAGGCCCGTGTCGAGACGACCGGCGACGACGTCCGGGTGGCGGAGCAGCTCCCGCAGGAACGCCACGTTCGACGGCACCCCGAGCAGCACGTACGAGGCCAGCGCCCGGTCCAGGCGGCGCAGCGCCGTCGCCCGGTCGGGACCCCAGGCGATCACCTTGGCCAGCATCGGGTCGTAGGCGCTGCCGACCTCGACGCCCTCGGCCACCCCCGAGTCGACCCGCACGCCGGGCCCCTCGGGCTCGCGCAGCACCAGGACCCGGCCCCCGGTGGGCAGGAACCCCCGGGCCGGGTCCTCGGCGTACACGCGGGCCTCGACGGCGTGGCCGTTCAGCCTCACGTCGTCCTGGGTGAACGGCAGCGGCTCCCCGGCGGCCACCCGGAGCTGGAGTTCGACCAGGTCCAGGCCCGTGACCAGCTCGGTCACCGGATGCTCGACCTGCAGGCGGGTGTTCATCTCCATGAAGAAGTACTCGTCGGGGCGGTCGGCGGAGACGATGTACTCCACCGTGCCCGCGCCCGTGTACCCCACCGCGCGGGCCGCCGCGACCGCCGCCGCGCCCATCCGCGCGCGGGCCCCCTCGTCCAGCAGCGGCGAGGGGGCCTCCTCCACGATCTTCTGGTGGCGGCGTTGCAGGCTGCACTCGCGCTCGCCCAGATGGACGGCGTTGCCGTGGGCGTCGGCGAAGATCTGCACCTCGATGTGCCGGGGGTTGTCGACGAACCGCTCGACCAGCAGGGTGTCGTCGCCGAACGCGCCGCGCGCCTCCCGCCGGGCGGCGGCGATGGCCTCGGGCAGGTCGGCGGCGTCGCGCACCAGGCGCATGCCCTTGCCGCCGCCGCCCGCCGACGGCTTGATCAGCACGGGGAGGCCGATCTCGCGCGCGGCGTCGGTCAGCTCGGCGTCGGTCAGCCCGGCCTCGTCGCGGCCGGGCACCACCGGGACCCCGGCCACCGCCACCGTGCGCTTGGCGCGGATCTTGTCGCCCATCGCCTCGATCGCCGAGGCGGGCGGCCCGACGAACACCAGCCCCGCGTCCGCGCAGGCGGCGGCGAACGCGGTGTTCTCCGACAGGAACCCGTACCCCGGGTGCACCGCCTGGGCCCCGGCCGACCGGGCGGCCCCGACGACCGCCGCGACGTCCAGGTATCCGGGGACGAGCACCGCCTCGTCGGCCTCCCGCACATGGCGGGCGCCCGCGTCGGCGGCGGTGTGCACGGCGACCGAGCGCACCCCGAGCCGCCGCAGCGTGCGGGCGATCCGGACGGCGATCTCGCCGCGGTTGGCGATCAGGACGGTCTCGAACATCGGCCCCTCACATCCGGAAGACGCCGTAGCCCACCGGCTCCAGCGGCGCGTTGGCGGCGGCCGACAGCGCCAGCCCGAGCACCCGGCGGGTGTCCAGCGGGTCGATCACCCCGTCGTCCCACAGCCGCGCCGTGGAGTGGTACGGGTTGCCCTGCCGTTCGTACTGCTCGCGGATCGGCGCCTTGAACGCCTCCTCGTCCTCGGCGGACCAGGAGTCGCCGAGCTGGTCGCGGCGGACCGTCGCCAGCACCGAGGCCGCCTGCTCCCCGCCCATCACCGACACCCGCGCGTTCGGCCACATCCACAGGAAGCGCGGCGAGTACGCCCGGCCGCACATGGCGTAGTTGCCCGCGCCGAACGACCCGCCGCTCACCACCGTGAACTTGGGCACCCGCGCGCACGCCACCGCCGTCACCATCTTGGCCCCGTGCTTGGCGATGCCGCCCGCCTCGTACTGGCGGCCCACCATGAACCCGGTGATGTTCTGCAGGAACAGCAGCGGGATCGAGC
>DATADI010000517.1:0-7609 GCA_036258615.1 Thermomonospora sp.
GCAGGACCCCGCCGGGATCTCCGACGACGAGGCCCTCGCCCTGCTGCACGCCGACGGGCCCGAACTGGAGGCGCTCGCCCGGCTCGCCGACGACCTGCGCCGCGACGCGGTCGGCGACGACGTCACCTACGTCGTCACCCGCAACATCAACTTCACCAACGTCTGCTACACCGGCTGCCGGTTCTGCGCGTTCGCCCAGCGGCGCACCGACGCCGACGCCTACACCCTGTCGCTGGAGCAGGTCGGCGACCGGGTCGACCAGGCGTGGGAGGCCGGGGCGACCGAGATCTGCATGCAGGGCGGCATCCACCCGGACCTGCCGGGCACCGCGTACTTCGACCTCGCCCGGGAGGTCAAGCGCCGCCGCCCCGACATCCACCTGCACTCCTACAGCCCGATGGAGGTCGTCAACGGGGCCAGCCGCACCGACCTGTCGGTCCGGGAGTGGCTGCAGGCCGCCAAGGAGGCCGGGGTGGACTCGCTGCCCGGCACCGCCGCCGAGATCCTCGACGACGACGTGCGGTGGGTGCTCACCAAGGGCAAGCTCCCCGCCTCGCAGTGGGTCGAGGTGATCACCACGGCGCACGAGCTGGGCATCCCGACGACGTCCACGATGATGTACGGGCACGTGGACACCCCGGCGCACTGGGTGGCCCACCTCCGCCTGCTGCGCTCGATCCAGGAGCGGACCGGCGGGTTCACCGAGTTCGTGCTGCTGCCGTTCGTGCACCACAACTCGCCGATCTACCTGGCCGGGCTCGCCCGCCCGGGGCCCACCGCCCGCGAGAACCGGGCGGTGCACGCGCTGGCCCGGATCCTGCTGCACGGCGCGATCGACAACATCCAGTGCTCGTGGGTCAAGCTGGACGACGATCTGTGCACGCAGGTGCTCCAAGGCGGCGTCAACGACCTCGGCGGCACGCTGATGGAGGAGACCATCAGCCGCATGGCGGGCTCCGGCAACGGCTCGTTCAAGACGATCAGCTCGCTGGAGGAGATCGCCGCCCGCGCCGGACGGCCCGCCCGCCAGCGCACCACCACCTACGGCACGCCCTCCCCGGAGCGCGTCGAGGCCGCCCGGCGCACCGACGGGGTCGGGCACTTCGCCCAGCCCCGCGTGAGCCTTCCGCTGGTGACCTGAGCCCGCACCCCGCTCACGAGCGCCCCCGGCCCGGAATCCGGACCCGGGGGCGTTGCCGTTGCGCAGTCCCCGGGTTACCGTCGGCACAAGGAATTCATCAGTCGATGAGTTACATGAGGTGAGCGATGGCCATGTCCCGGCGTCAGGCCGCCCTCGGCGCCACCGCGTTCCTGATCGCGCCCGTCACCGTCACCGTCCTGCTGCCCTGGTGGATCACGGGCGCGCGGTCCGGCGACCCCTCCGGCCCCTGGGCCGTCCCGCTCCAGGTCCTGGGGGCGCTGCTGATCGTCCCGGGGGTCTACGTGCTGCTGCACGCGTTCGTCCGGTTCGTCGTCGAGGGGCTCGGCACGCCCGCGCCGGCCGCCCCGCCGAGCCGCCTGGTCGTCGGCGGCTTCTACCGGTACGTCCGCAACCCCATGTACGTGGCGATCCTGGCGATCGTGCTCGGCGAGGCGCTGCTGATGGCCCGGCCCGTCCTGCTGCTGTACGCGCTCGCGGTGTGGGCCGCGCCCGCCGCGTTCGTCCGCTGGTACGAGGAGCCGCACCTGCTGCGGGTCTTCGGCGACGAGTACCGCCGGTACCGGGCCGCCGTCCCGGCCTGGATCCCCCGCCTGCGGCCCTGGCACCCGGAGCCGACCACCCGGGGCTCCGGAGGCTGACCGCCGCGCGCCATGGCAGACTCGGTGTCCCGCCGGTCACCCCGATCCGCTGAGAGGCGCGCTTGGACACCACCCCCGCATGGCGGCGGCCCCGTGCGCTCGTGGCCGCCGCCGTGCTGCTGGCCGGGCTCGGCGGCGGCGGCGTGTGGGCGTCCGGGGCGCTGTCGGAGTCGTGCTCCGGGACGCCGCTGGCCGTCACCGTCGCCGCCCAGCCGGAGATCGCCCCGGCGCTGCGCGAGATCGCCCACCGGTTCGGCACCGGACGGCCCCGCGTGGCCGGACGCTGCGTCGAGGTCCAGGTCACCGCCGAGGGCTCCGCCGAGACCGCCCGCGAACTCGGCCGGGGCGAGTCCGGCGCCGACGCGTGGGTGCCGGAGTCGGCGATCTGGTTCACCGTGGCCAAGAAGGCTGGCGCCGACGACGCGGTCATCCCGCCGTTCTCCCCGCCGCTGGCCGGATCCCCGGTGGTGCTGGCCGCCACCCGCCCGGTGGGCGAGGAACTGAAGGCGGCCGACGTACGGCCGAGCTGGAAGCTGCTGCTCGCCGCCCGCGCCGGAGGCGTCGACCTGCAACGCCGGATGCTCGACCCGGCCGCCCACACCACCGGCACCTTCGCCATGATCGCGCTCGACCAGGTCGCCGACCCCGGCGACCGCCTCGTGGCCGACCTGCGCCGCACCGCGCCCAAGAGCGCCGGGGCACTGCTGGACGACCTCACCGGCCTCGAACGCTTCGACCGGCCCCTGGCGGTGACCAGCGAGCAGGCCGTGATCGCCTACAACCAGTCCCACCGCCCCAACCCGGCCATGGTGCTGACCCCGCGCGAGGGCACGCTGATGCTGGACTACCCGTTCGCGATCGTCACCCAGGACCCGCGGCGGCGGGAGGCGATGGAGGGCTTCGCCTCCGCGCTGCGGGCCCGGTCGTCCCGCGTCACCCTCCAGCGGTACGGGTTCCGGGCGCCGGACGGCACGATCAACCGCGCCGACGCCCGCCGCCACGGCATCGACCCCGCGGTGCCCCGGCCACTGAAACTGCCGACGCAACGCGAGATCGACCGGGCGTTCCGCTCCTGGCGCTAACGCGTGGTGATGAACGCGTCCGCCGTCCGGGGCGGGCGCTCCCGCGGCGGGGCGGCGGCGTGCCCGACGCCCACCGCGCCCATCGGGTCCCAGTCGGCGGGCAGGTCGAGCACCTCGCGGACCACGTCGCGGCAGAACATCGTGCTGGACACCCAGCACGACCCCAGCCCCTCCACGGCCAGCCCGACCAGCAGGTTCTGCACCCCGGCGCCCATCGCCACCACGAACATCTCGCGCTCGGCCGACGCCCGGCGCTCGTCGGGGTAGTCGTGCGAGCCGTCCATGACCAGGCACGGCACCACCAGGTACGGCGCGCGCCGCAGCACCTCGCCGCGCCGCAGCCGCCTGGCGATGGACTCCTCACCGAACCCGTCGCGGCGCAGATCGGCCTCCCACGCGTCGCGCATCGCGTCCAGCAGCCGCATCCGGGACTCGGCGGACTCCAGCAGCACGAACCGCCACGGCGTGGTGTGGTGCGGGGCCGGGGCCGCGATCGCCGCCGCCACCGCGCGCCGCACCGCCGCCGGATCGACCGGCTCGGCGGAGAACTCCCGGATGGTGCGCCGCGCGAACACCACGTCCGCCGACCCGTACCGGAACAGGTCGTCGGCGGACGGCCGGATCATCGCCCGCGCCCCGGGCCCGTCCTCCTCGGTGACCAGGTGGCCGAGCCCGCGCACCAGCGCCACCGGCACGCCCGACAGCTTGCCCTTGACCAGCTCCCCGGCGGCGGCGATCTCGTCGGCCACCGCCGTCACCGTGGCGTCCAGCCGGTTGCCGTGCGTGTCGGTACGGCCCCGCAGGTCGTCCAGCGGCACCAGCCCGGCCGCCCCGATCGCCAGGTCGACCAGCCCGGACCGCCACGGCCGGCCCGCCGTGTCGGTCAGCAGCACCGCGACCCGCGCCCCGGTCAGCTCCCGCAGCCGCGCCCGGATCCGGCGCGCCGAGGCGTCCGGGTCCTCCGGCAGCAGCAGCACCGTGCCGGGCGCGGTGTTGGAGGCGTCCACCCCGGCGGCGGCCATCACCAGGCCCTGCCGGTTCTCCACGATGCGCAGGTCACCGCGCCGCGCCACCACCCGGACCGTCTCGGCGTCGATCGCCTTGGTCCGGTCGTCGGCGGCCAGCACCCGGCCCTCCGCCTTGCTGACGATCTTGGAGGTGATCACCAGCACGTCCCCGTCCCGGGGGGCGCAGGCCGCGGCGACCAGCGCGGCCACGTCGTCGCCCGCGCGGACCTCGGGGATCCCGGCGACGCCGGAGATCTCGATCGGACCGGTCACCGGACCTCCCCGGCCAGCTCCAGGGCCGCCCGCGCGATGCCGGCGGTGGCCTCCACGTCGGTCATCAGCAGCGGCCGGGCCCGTACCGCGATCCCGGCCACGCCCTCCTCGGCGACGGCCGCGTCGGTCTCGTCCACCAGCCACCCGTCCAGCAGGTCCGCCCCGTAGTGCTCGGCCACGGCACGGGCGCTGGTCTCCACCCCGCTCGCGGTCAGGCACGCGTCGGCCATCCCCCGCACCGGGGCCCCGCCGATGATCGGGGACACCCCGACCACGGTCTTGGCGGCGACGGCCTCCCGGATGCCCGGCACCGCCAGGATGGTCCCGACGCTCACCACCGGGTTGGACGGCGGCAGCAGCACCACGTCGGCGTGCTCGATCGCGTCCAGCACCCCGGGCGCGGGCTTGGCGTCCTCCGCGCCGATCGGGGTGATCGCCTCGGCGGGCACCGAGGCCCGCAGCCGCACCCACCACTCCTGGAAGTGGATCGCCCGGCGGCCCCGCTCGTCGGAGACCACCACGTGGGTCTCCACCCGGTCGTCGGTCATCGGGATCAGCCGCACCCCCGGCTGCCAGCGATGGCACAGCGCCTCGGTGACCGCCGACAGCGGATAGCCCGCGTCCAGCATCTGGGTGCGGACGATGTGGGTCGCGAAGTCCCGGTCGCCCAGCCCGAACCAGGTGGGCTCCACCCCGTAGGCGGCCAGCTCCTCCTTGACCCGGAACGTCTCGTCGGCCCGGCCCCAGCCCTGCTCCTCGTTGATCCCACCGCCGAGGGTGTACATCACCGTGTCCAGATCGGGGCATACCTTGAGACCGAACAGAAAGATGTCGTCACCGGTGTTGCCGATGACGGTGATCTCCGCGTCGGGCTCGGCCCGCCTGAGCCCGCGCAGGAAGCGGGCCCCGCCGATGCCGCCCGCCAGCACCACGATCCTCATGGTCGTCCAGCCTAGGCCCCCCGCGGGAGGCCCGGACGGCCGCGGGAGGGGATCATCGGACACCGGACGCCGGGGCGTGCGGTATGCAAAGCTTTGCGGGTCGGTATGACGCTATCCGAACGAATCTGGAGTCAGTCGTGAACAAGGAAGCGGTCCTGCGCCTGCGCGAGCCGGCCGCCTGGGTCCTCGCCATCGCGGGCGCGCTGCACGTGCTGGGCGGACTGGTCCACCTCTTCATGGGCAAGGACACCAGCGAGAAGTTCACCCACCGGGCGCTGTCGGAGACCCTGGACTCGGGCCTGATCGCCGGTGTGGCGCTGACCGCGCTCCTGGCCGCCGCCGTGTTGCTGGTCATCTGGGGCGGCACGCCCACCAAGCAGGCCCGCACCGTGGTGATGCTGGCGCTGGCGGTGTTCGGCGTGGCGCTGCTGTTCGGAGTGATCTCCTGGCTGGCCGGGCTGGTCGCCGGCGGCGACACCGTGCAGATCGGCGACCGTGAGATCACCTCCGGCGGCTTCAGCGCGGGCACCAAGCTGGCCGCCTTCCTCTACGGCGCGAGCAAGCTGGCCGTCCTGGGGGTCGGCGCCTGGTTCACGTTCACCGTCTTCCAGTCGCTGCAGCCCGCCCGTCCCGCCCCGCAGATGCCGCAGGGCTACGGCGAGTACGGCGGCTACCAGCAGGGTGGCCAGCCCTACGACCCGCAGCAGCAGTACCAGCAGCAGGGCTACCAGCAGCAGCCGGCCGAGGGCCAGGCCCAGCAGCCGTACCAGCAGTACCCGCAGGGCGGCTACCAGCAGCAGGGCCAGCCGCAGCAGTACCAGCAGCCCCAGCAGTACCAGCAGCCGCAGCAGGGCGGCCCCTCGCTGGAGGAGGAGAGCGCGGGCGAGTGGACGCGCGCCTACGGCGGCGGGCAGCAGCCCTCACCGGGGTACGGCCAGCCCGGTTACGGTCAGCCGGGCCAGCCGGGTCAGCCCGGCCAGCCGGACCAGGAAAACGGCGGTGACTGGTACCGCGACAACCGGCCGCCACAGTAATAAGGACGCCAACGCAGTTCGCTACGCACCAAAACAGCCGCTATGCGCTCACCGGAAGTCGTTCCGCTTGACGGAGCAGCCGCTACACGCGTGTAATTTCATAGGTGTAGTTCTTCTCGTCGGGGGGACAGACGGCCCGAAGAGAAGGGTGTTCGGGGGCTCCACGGGCTAGGAGGTGCGCTGTGAGCGAGGTCGTGATCCCGCTGGCGCACGGCACAGACGGTGAAGAGTTGGGCTGGCAGGAGCGCGCCCTGTGCGCGCAGACGGATCCGGAGGCGTTCTTTCCGGAGAAGGGCGGCTCGACCCGCGAAGCCAAGAAAGTGTGCCGGGCTTGCGAGGTACGGGCCGAGTGCCTGGAGTACGCGCTGCAGCACGACGAGCGTTTCGGCATCTGGGGTGGGTTGTCCGAACGCGAGCGCCGCAAGCTCAAGCGCCAGGCGGTCTGACCGGGCCGCCGCGGAGGGATTCCAGGGGGATGCCCGGCGGGATCACCACGCCTGCGCGTATGGTGTTCCCGCCGTGTCGTCCGCCTGACGGCCGTCCCACCGGGGCGGCCCGGGACCGGCGCGGCCGGACCGCCCCGCACCACGGGCGGCCGACCCGTCCCCGCACCGGAGGGACGGCAGGAAGAACCGTCGACCCGGATCGAGGGGACCCTTGTCGCCCACTCTCGATCGCCATGTCGTCACGGCCGTCCTGGTCGCCCACGACGGGGCGCGCTGGCTGCCGGAGACGCTCAAGGCGCTGCTGACGCAGACCCGGCCGGTGCAACGCCTCGTCGCCGTCGACACCGGCAGCACCGACCGCGGCCCGGCCGTGCTCACCGAGGTGGTCGGCGACGGCAACCTGCTCAGGCTGCCGCGCGCCACCGGTTACGGGGAGGCCGTGGCCGAGGCCCTGCGGCACGGGGCGGCCTCGCTGCCGGTGCCCGACGACAGCCCCGGCGAGCCCCGCACCGAGTGGATCTGGCTGCTCCACGACGACTCCGCGCCCGCCGCCGACGCGCTGGCGATGCTGCTGCGCGCCGCCGACGCCGACCCCGCCGCCGCCGTGCTCGGCCCCAAGCTGCGCGACTGGGACGACCGCAGGCTGCTGCTGGAACTCGGCGTCACCATCGACGGGGCGGGCCGCCGCGACACGGGCGTGGAACGCCTGGAGTTCGACCAGGGCCAGCACGACGGCGTCCGGCCGGTGCTGGCCGTCGGCACCGCCGGGATGCTGGTCCGCCGGGACGTGTGGGACCGGCTCGGCGGGCTCGACCCGGCCTTCGGCATCTTCCGCGACGACGTGGACTTCGGCTGGCGCGCGCACGCCGCCGGGCAGCGCGTCGTCGCGGTCAGCGACGCGGTCGTCTTCCACGCCGAGGCGGCCGGGCGGGGGTTGCGCCCGCTCGGCATGACCGGCGACTCCGCGCGCCGCCGCGACCGCCGCAACGCCCTGTACGTCCTGCTCGCCAACCTCCCGGCCGGCCC
>DATADI010000518.1:0-12362 GCA_036258615.1 Thermomonospora sp.
GGCGGGCGCGCTCGGCGTCGGGCGCCCGCCGGGCGGCCCGGACCCCGCGGAGGTCCGCCGGATCGCCGCGCGCGTCGAGGTCCACGAGCCCGCCGCCGACGGGGTTCCCGGGGGCTCGGGCGCCTTCTGGTGACCCGCCACGGCAGCGATTTCCCAATGGCGGACTCGGAGTGCAAATGATTGTCAGGACCGGTCCCGCGCACTGGTCCGGTCGTTGACGTGTCGTGGTCCGGTCGGGGCCGAACCGGGCCCGGGGAACGGCCGCCAAGATCGCCGATACTCCCTGAAATTTCTGCGCACTGGCTGCGTGGACGGCTCCGGTGGCCCGCTGACCAGCCACGACACCCGCGCAAGGAGTGGTGAATTCGACCACTCCGTTAAGAGTTTTGCGCCTTCTCCGTGCCCTGATCTTGCAGATCCGGGAGCGGCCGACGATTCTTCCCTCGGCGGGCTCCGGGGACGGGACCGTTTTCACCGAGGATTCACTCTGGTCCCGCACCGGCGCCTACCGGAAGATGAGGTCGGCGGTCGACGGTTTCCTGGAGTTGTGTGATGACGCAGCAGACCGAAGGACCGGGGGCGCTTCTCGACGACGTACTGCGCACGGGCCCCTTCGACCGTGCGCTCCACCTGGCGATCCAGGCTCGGGGGCTGAGCCTGGAACGCATCCACGCGCGGCTGCGGCACCGGGGCGTGCACGTCAGCGTCGCGAGCCTCAGCTACTGGCAGCGGGGGCGCTGCCGCCCGGAGCGCAGCCAGTCGCTGCGCGCCGTGCAGGCCATGGAGGAGATCCTCGGCCTGGAGCCCAACGCGCTCATCGCGCTGCTGGGCCCGCGCCGTCCCCGGGGCCGCTGGCTCGGCCACGTGCCGGGGGCGCTCGGCTACGGCGACGTGTGCCCGGCCTACCCGGGCCTGCGGGACCTGCTCGGGGACCTGCGCAACCCGCTGGACGGCCAGCTGGAGACGCTCAGCCACCACGAGATCTTCACCGTCGGCCCCGACCACCGCGAACGCTCGGCCCGCTCGCGGATCGTCTTCCGGGCCCGCCGGGACGGCGTGGACCGGCACCTGGCCATCCACCACTGCGAGGGCGGCCCGCCGCCCGACGGGTTCACCAGCGAGCTGTGCCGGGTGGGGCGGGTCAGGGTGGGCGCGGCCGACGGGCTCACCGCCGTGGAGCTGCTGTTCGACCACCCCCTCGCGGCGGGGGAGACCTACGTGGTCGAGTACGAGTTCAGCTGCGGGCCGGGGCAGCCGGAGGCCACCCGGTACGTACGGGGCTTCCGGTTCCCGACCCGCGAGTACCTGCTCCAGGTGCGGTTCGCCGGGGAGGCCACGCCCGCGCGGTGCTTCCAGATCTGGCAGCCCCGGGTGGGCGCGGCCACCACCGACCGGCAGGAGCTGCGGGTCAACACCTGGGACTCGGTGCACCTCCTGCAGCACAACCTCGACCCCGGGGTCCACGGCATCCGCTGGGAGTGGACGTGACCGCCGCTCACCCGGGCGCGTCGGCGGGCGCGGCGTCCGGCAGCCAGCGCCGCCGCTGCCCGGCCGTCAGGTTGGCGCCGCACGCCACCGTGCCCACCGACAGCCCGGCGAACGCGTCCGGGTGGGCGAGCACGGCGGCGAGACCGGCGGCCCCGGCGGGCTCGGCGACCAGGCCCAGCGTCCGGTGCAGCAGCCGCATCGCCGCCACGATCGCCTCGTCCGGCACCTCGAGGACCTCGTCCACCGTGTCCCGCATGACCCGCAGCGCGTAGGGCACCGGAACCCGCACGGCGATGCCGTCGGCGACGGTGTCCACGCCCGGGGTGGTGACGGCCCGGTTCTCCCGCCAGGACCGGGCCATCGCCGGGGCGCCCTCGGCGGCGACGGCGATCACCCGGGTGCCGGGCCAGGCGTGCCGCAGCCAGGTGCCGACGCCGCCCGCCAGCGCCCCGTTGCCCAGCGGCACCAGCACGGTGTCCAGCGGCGCGTCCGTCACCTGCCGGGTCAGCTCCCAGGCGATGGTGCCCGCGCCCTCGGCGATCTCACGGTCGTCCCCGTCCACCACGAGCCGCCCCCCACCCTCGCGCGCACAGGCGACGGCCGCCGCCTTGGCCGCGTCGAAGTCGTCCCCGGCGAGCCGGACCCGCGCGCCCAGCCGCCGCATGGCCGCCACCTTGACGGGGCTGGCGGTCTCGGCGGCGAAGACGGTCAGCGCCCGGCCCCTCGCCCGTGCGGCGTACGCCAGGCCCTGCCCGAAGTTGCCCGCCGACGCCGTCACCAGCGGCCCGTCGCCGCCGAGATGCGCCATGAACCAGCTCGCGCCCCGGCCCTTGAACGAGCGGATCGGGTTGCGGGTCTCGTCCTTCACGATCACCCGGCGGACCCCGAGGGCCGCCGCCAGGCCGTCGTGCCCGCAGGCCGGGCTGCCGGTGAACACGGGGTCGATGGCGTGGGCGGCCCGCTCGATCCGCGCGGCGGACGGCGGCGGCCGGTGCGTCGTCTCCATGCCGCCGAGCCTAGTGATCGGCGGTGCACAGAACGTGCGCATACTAGGCTGACCACGCGATATCCGTGCGTATCAGACCCTTCGGATGGTGAATCATCGAACTCGACGACCTCGACCGCAAGATCCTCACCCTGGTGCAGCGGGACGCCCGGCTGACCGCCGGGCAGATCGGCGAGCGGGTCGGCCTGTCTGCGTCGGCCGCCCACCGCAGGCTCCAGCGGCTCTGGCGGGCCCGGGTGATCGAGGCCCAGGTGGCGGTGGTCGACCCGAAGTCCGCCGGGCGCCCGCTGGTGATGATCGTCGGCCTGGAGATCGAACGGGAACGCCCCGAGGACCTGCACGAGCTGAAACGGTGGCTGTCGGCCGAACCCGCCGTGCAGCAGGCCTGGTACGTCACCGGCGACGCCGACTTCACCCTGGTCATCACCGCCCGCGACACCGAGGACTACGACGCCTTCATGCAGCGGCTGGTCGCCGAGAACCGCAACGTCCGCAAGTTCAAGACCAGCGTGGTGTTGTCCACGTTGAAACGCGGGCTGTCCGTGCCGGTCGAGGGGGAGTGAGTCAGCGCAGCGGCGCGACCGGGCCGTCGGGCCGCTCGTACCGGGCGCCGACCACCGACTCGGTCAGCGCCGCGACGTCCGCCTCCGGCAGCCGCCGGTAGCCCTCCTCGGTCACCACGGCGATGACCGGGAAGATCCGCCGGGCCAGGTCGGGCCCGGCGGTGGCCGAGTCGTCCTCGGCGGCGTCGTAGAGGGCCTGCACGCACACGGCGGCGGCCTCCTCCTCGGTGAGGTCCGGCCGGTACAGCTTCTTCAGCGAGCCCCGGGCGAACGGGGAGCCCGACCCCTCGGCGTAGAAGTCCGTGGACTCCTGCGGCGAGCCGGTGATGTCGTAGGTGTAGATGCGGCCCGTCCCGGCGTCCAGGTCGTAGCCCGCGAACAGCGGCACCGCCGCCAGGCCCTGCATCGCGTACCCGAGGTTGGCCCGCACCACCGCGCCGAGCCGCCGTGCCTTGGCCGGCAGCGACAGTTGCGCCGCCTGCAGCTTCTCGTAGTGCTCCAGCTCCACCTGGAACAGCCGGATCATCTCCAGGCACAGGCCCACCGCCCCGGCCATCGCCACCGCCGAGTGCTCGTCGGCGCGGTAGACCTTCTCCAGGTCCCGCTTGGCGATCAGGTTGCCCGAGGTGGCGCGCCGGTCGCCGGCCACCACCACGCCGCCGGGGATCCGCAGCGCCATGATCGTCGTCCCGTGCGGCACCGCCGGGTCGCCGGGCGCGACCCGGTTGACCGGCAGCAGCTCCGGCGCCGACCGGTCGAGCAGCTCCACGAACGACGTGGACCCGACCGCGAAGAACTCCGGCGGCAGCCCCTGTCCCTCGCCCGCACCGGTCATCGCCGCCCCCTCCTCGTGTCCGCCGTGTGCCGCCACGATCTTCGCACGGACCCGGTCGCCGCCGCACCGCTATCGGCGCAGGGCGAACGCCACCCCCAGGTACGGGACGGCCGCCAGGCAGAACACCAGCCACGGCGCGGCCCACCCGGACGCCAGCGCGTACCCGGCGAACACGGCGATCGCCCCGGCCTCCGAGCCCAGGCCCGCCAGGGAGGTGACGGTGGCCCGCGCCCGGTCGTCGATGACGTCCTGCAGCCGCGCCTCGGTCACCGCGCACGCCCACCGGAACGCCGCGAACGCCACCGCGATCAGCACGAAGCCCTCCGGCCTGCCGCCCGCCGCGCCCGCCGCCAGGCACACCGCCGCCACGGCCAGCACCGGGGACAGCGACCGCGTCCCCTTCCCGGCGAACCAGCCGCCGACGGCCGTGGCCGCGCTGACCAGCAGCACCAGCAACGGGACCGTCGCCGTGGCCACGCCGGTGGCCTTGGCCAGCAGGGGGATGTACTCGTCCAGCGACGTGAGCCCCGCCAGCACCGCCACGGCCAGCACGGCGCGCCGCACGGCAGGCACCCGGCGAGCCTCGCCCAGCCCGTCGCGCAGCACCGCGGCGAACCCCGGCTCGTCGTCGTCCTCGTCTGCGCCGCGCCTGCGCGTCTCGGGGAAGGTGCACCCCACCAGGGCCCCGAACAGCGGCACGACGACGCTGGCGACGCCCACCGCGAGGTGGCCTCCCGCGCCGATGACCAGGGCCGCCAGGCCGGTCGCCGTCATCTCCGCCGTGGTGCGGACCGCCTCGGCCCGGCCGACCAGCCGTGCGTACGCGCCCTGCGCGCCGCGCCGGGCCAGGTCCTCGTAGACGAGGGCCTCCAGAGCCCCCGAGCGCATCGCGCCGCCCGTGCCCCACAGGACGAAACCCAGGGCGAACGCCGGATAGGACGGCCAGAACGTCCACAACGCGAACCCGGCCGACACCACCAGCGGCGCGACCGCGACCAGCAGCCGCCGGGACACCACGTCGGCCAGCAGCCCGGACGGCACCTCCACGAGCAGCGCGGTGACCGACCAGAGCGCGAACAGCGAGGAGATCTGCCCCGCCGACAGCCCGGTCTCCGCGAACAGCAGCGCGTAGACCGGATACAGGAGAATGAGGTCCTCGAGGAAGGCGTACGCGTACAGCCGCGCCGCCACCCCGGCATCAGGTGAAGATCAATATCGCCGTACCATGGTGACACCCTAACCCCCACGACATCCCCGAGGAACCCCCGTGCAGCCACTCTCGGCCCTCGACGGCCCGGTCCTGCGCGTCACGGACGTGGACCTGGTACGCGACCGGCGGCTGCTGCTGGACGGGGTCTCCCTGACCGTGGAGCCCGGTGAGCACTGGGCGCTGCTGGGCCCCAACGGCGCCGGGAAGAGCACGCTGCTGAGCATCCTCGGGGCCTACCAGCACCCCACGCGCGGCACCGCCGAGATCCTCGGGCACCGGCTCGGCCGGGTGAACGTCCACGACCTGCGCGGACTGATCGGCCAGGTCAACCCCCACCACCCGCTGGAGTCCGCCCGCACCGTCGAGGAGGTCGTGCTGACCGGCGCGACCGGCACCATCGAACTGGTGCCGCGCTGGAAGCCCGCCCCCGAGGACCTCGACCGGGCCGACGAGCTGATGGCGCTCATGGGCCTGACGCGGATCCGCGACAGCCGCTGGCCGCACCTGTCGCACGGCGAGCGGGGCCGCACCCTGATCGCCCGCGCCCTCATGGCCCGCCCCCGGCTGCTCCTGCTGGACGAGCCCGCCACCGGCCTGGACGTCGCCGCCCGCGAACGGCTGCTGGAGAGCATCGACGAGCTGCGCGAACGGCATCCGGACATGGCCAGCGTCCTGGTGACCCACCACCTGGAGGAGCTGCCCGCCAGCACCGGCCACGCCGTCCTGCTGCGCGGCGGCCGGGTGCTGGCCTCCGGGCCCGCCGACGACGTCCTCACCACCGAGAACGTCAGCGCCTGCTTCGACCACCCCATCGCCATCCGCCGCCACGACGGCCGCTGGACGGCCACGGCCGCCCGCTCGCGGGGTTAGGCCCCGGGCCGCAGCGCGGCGGCCATCCTGCGGACGGCCTCGGTGAGCAGGGCGGGCGACGTCGCGATGTTCACGCGGACATGGCCCTCACCGCCGGTGCCGAACGCCGGTCCCGAGCTGACCGCCACCCGGCCCCGTTCCAGGAACACCGCGGCCGGGTCGCCCGGCAGGTCCAGGGCCCGGCAGTCCAGCCACGCCAGGTAGGTGCCCTCCGGCGGCCGGTACGCCACCCGGGGGAGGTGCTCGGCCAGCAGCTCGCCGAGCAGCCGCCGGTTGCCGTCCAGCCCGCGCAGCACCTCGTCCAGCCACGCGCCGCCCTCACGCAGCGCCGCGCTGTGCGCGATGACCCCGACATGGCTCGGGCCGTGGCTGACCTCCTCGGGCATCGCCGCCAGCTCCCGCGCCGCCGCCGGGCCCGCGACCGCGAGCGCGGCCTTCAGCCCGGCCAGGTTCCACGCCTTGGACGCCGACAGCAGGGCGAACGCGTTCTCCGCGCCCGGCACGGTGAGGAACGGCACGAACTGCGCCCCGGGGTACACGATCGGAGCGTGGATCTCGTCGACCACCACCCGCACGCGGTGCCGCGCGGCCAGGTCCGCCACGGCGGTCAGCTCGTCTCGCGTGTGGACCGTTCCGGTGGGGTTGTGCGGGCTGCACAGCAGATAGGCGGCCGTACGGCCCCCGGCGGTCGCCCGGCGGAACGCCTCCTCCAGCACGCCGAGGTCGATGCGGTGCCGCACGTCGAGCGGGGCCTCGATCACGCGCCGGTCCATGTGCTCGACGAACTGGTAGAACGGCGTGTAGACGGGGGAGTTGACCACCACCGCGTCGCCCCCGGAGGTGACGAGCTTGAGTACCTCCACGATCCCCATCATCACGTCCGGGACGATCGCCGTCCGGTCCGCGGGGAACTCCCAGCCCCACCGTTTGGCCGCGAACGCCGCCAGCGCCTCGGCGTACACCGGCCCCTCCGGGTACCCCGTGTCGCCGAGCGCGACGGCGTCGGTGACGGCCCGCGCGACCGGTTCGGCGAGCCGGACGTCCATCTCTGCCACCCACACCGGCAGGACGTCCGGCGGGTGGCGCCGCCACTTCATGCTGGTGCGGCGGCGCAGGTCGTCCCAGGACAACTCGTGCAACGGATTCGCCATGGAACGGTATATATCCGTCAGAGTCCGGCGTGAAGCTCCGGGATGCGGTCGCGGTACCGCGCCAGCAGCGCCCGGTTGACCTCGTCACCGCCCGGCACGTTGGCGCTCGTCCAGCACGGCAGCCGCACGCCCCGCGCGGCGGCGAGGTCGTCCAGCTCCGCCAGCAGCCGCGACCACGCGTAGGCGGCCACCACCGTCGACACCGCCGCCGTGCGCGGCGCCCCGGGCGGATGCACGACGTCGCCCGGCGGGACCCCGGTGTCCAGCACGATCGTGGCGTGGTCGGCCAGCCGCGTGGCGGTACGGGCCGCCGCCCGCTCGGCCGCCGCCGTGGACGTCACCGCCACCACCGGCACCCCGCGCGCCCGGCACTCCTCGGCCACCTCCACCGGGTACGGGTTGCGCCCGCTCGTGGAGAACACCACCGCCACGTC
Organism: Thermomonospora sp.; assembly: GCA_036258615.1. Classification (GTDB taxonomy): domain Bacteria; phylum Actinomycetota; class Actinomycetes; order Streptosporangiales; family Streptosporangiaceae; genus Thermomonospora. The sequence continues at coordinate 7,558 of DATADI010000518.1, forward strand.
CGGGGCCGCCGGGGCCGCCGCCGCGACCACCGAACGGCCCAGGCCCGGCCGCCGCTCGGCCTCGGTGCTGCGCAGCGCCCCCGACAGCGGCAGCACCGCCGGATCCCACATCGGCCGGACGGGGGCCAGCCCTCCGGCGCGGTAGAACGTCTCGCAGACCAGCGCCAGGGAGTGGCCCGCGCCCGCCACGTGGACGATGCCGTCGGCCTCGATCGACTCCAGCAGCAGGGCCGCGGCGTCGGCGATGGCCGGGCCGGTCCGCGCGTCCAGGCCGTCCAGGAGTGCGCGGACCCGGTCGGCGTGCCGCGCCCCGGTGGCCTCAGGCATCGGCCACCACCTCCCGCAGCAGGGCGGTCAGGGCGGCCTCGTCACCGGCGGCGCGCAGCCGCGCGTCCAGCCCCGCCGACAGCGCCCGCGCCAGTGCCGACAGCGTCGCCACGTGCGCGTCCGGCTCCGGGGTGCAGAACCCCAGCAGCAGGTCCACCGGATCGTTGTCGGGATGCCCGAACTCCACCGGCGCGGCCAGCCGGGCCGCGGCCACGCCCACCCCGAGGCCCCCGTCCTCGGGGCGGGCGTGCACCAGGGCCAGCCCCTTGGCCAGCACGATGTAGGGGCCGTGCTCCTCGACCACCCGCACGCAGGCCCGCGGGTAGCCCGCGGTGGCCGCGCCGAGCCCGACGAGGATCCCGGCGGTCGCCTCGACCGCCTCCCGCCAGCCCGCCGCGGCGACCGCGTCGCGCGCGCCGACCGCCGTCACCGCAGCCATCCCTGGGCGCCGAGCCGGTCGCGGAGCTGCGCGGCCAGGCCCTCGGTGTCCAGGAAGTCGCTGACCGTGATCACCACGGGGGCCAGGTCGGCCAGCTCGCCGGTGTGCATGCCCTGCCCGATCACCACGTCGGGGGTCATGCCCCGCGCGGTGGACAGGTCGGTGTTCTCCACCCGGGCGTCCACGCCCAGCGACCGCAGTGCGTCCTCCGCGGTCATCTTCAGCATCAGGCTCGTGCCCATGCCCACGCCGCAGACGGCGAGGACCTCGAGCCGGCGGTCGAGCGCCATACGTATGCTCCTTGTCGGTCAGGCCTGCCCGGAGGCGGGCTCCTTCTCCCCGGCGGCGGACTCGGCCGCCGCCCGGCGGGACTCGCGGCGGCCCAGCAGCACCAGGACGGCGGCGGTGACGGCCAGCGACACCACCGGGACCGCCCACACGGCCGCGCCGCCGACGACCGGGTCCAGCGCCTTGAGCAGCCAGGCGATGGCGTACCAGTCGGGGTCGGCCAGGGTGGCCAGCTCGGGCGCGGTGTCCTCGAACAGGCCCCAGGTGACGGCCTGCCCGACCGCCAGGATCAGGCCGGTGAGCACCCCGCCGATCAGCGCGCCGCGCCAGCCCGCCACCACGTTGCCGAACAGCCCGGTCGCGCCGCCCACGAAGAACAGCATGATCATCGGCGGCGCCAGGGTGAACCAGTCGGCCGCCGCGAACACGCCCAGGCAGGCCAGGAACGTCGCGGTGCTCGCCACGAACCCGAACATCACCGCGGTCGGCGCCACCGGGAAGACGGTGGGCGCGTCCAGGGCGGGCCGGGTGCCCGGGATGACCCTCTCGCTGAACCCGCGGAACGCCGGGACGATCTCGGCCAGGAACATCCGCACCCCGTACAGCAGGATCGCGATGCCGCCCGCGAACCGCAGGCCCACCAGCAGCGCCCACACCCACGGCGACAGCTTGGCGTCCATCTGCGCGGCCTGGTCGCCGACCACCCTGTCGTCGGCGAACGCCACCGCCACCAGCATGATCACCGAGATGATCAGAGCGGTGCTGACGTTGACGTCCTTGAAGAACGACAGCTGGCGCGGCAGCGTGAGCTTCTCGGTGTCGTGCCTGTCCCGATCCCCGAAGGGCCTGGCGACGTACCCGGTGACCAGCGCCGACAGCGAGCTGGTGTGCGCGTAGCCGAACCGGTCCTCCGGCATCACCCGGCGCATCAGGGGGCGCATCCACAGCGGCTGGAGCGTCCAGTACGCGGCCACGAACCCCGCCCCGCACAGCACCAGGGTGAGCTGGTCGGCGTCCGGCGCGATGGTGAGCAGCGACGCCACCGTGACGGTGCTGACCCAGAACATCAGGTGCCCGGTCAGGTACAGGTACCGGGCGGCCGGGAACAGCCGCACGATCAGCACGTGGGCCAGGAACGCCACGGTGATCACCAGCGCGACCGTGCCGCCGTGCTCGCCCAGGAACCCGGTCAGCGTCCGCTCGGCCTTCGGCGGCTCGGTGCCCATCGCGCTGGCCAGCACCGTCTGGAAGCTGCTCAGCCCGCCGGTGAACACCTCGATGCCGATGAACAGGATCACCACGCCGATGGTCGCCCGCAGCGCCCCCGCCACGGTGTCCTCGAACCGCTTGCGCTGCAGCAGCAGCCCGGCGAGCGTGATGAGCCCGATGAGGATGGGGACCTGGCCGAACACGTTGTCGGCCAGGAAGGTCAGCACGTCCTTGACGGCGTCCACGATGGTCTCACCTCGTCTCTCGGGGCGGCGCGGGGGGCGGCGCGGGGGTGTTGGCACGTTCCACGGCGGCTGCCGGGACGGTCGGTGGGAGTGCGGTCACGGGGCTGTCCTCCAGCTCGGTAGGGGGTGGCCGGATCATCGGTCGCCCGGCCGGGACGGGTGGTCCCGGCGGGGCGGGCGCGCCGTCGCCCCTCGGCGCGCGGGCTGGTGTCGGGTGTCCTCGGAAGGCGGTCGGGGGGTCAGCGCGGCGGGGGCCGCAGTTCCAGTTCCAGGCGGTAGCGGTCGCCCCGGTACAGCGACCGGACGTACTCGACCGGCCGCCCCTCGGCGCTGTGGGTCACCCGCTCGAACAGGAAGGCCGGGGCGTGGACCGGGACGCCCAGCTCCTCGGCCTCGCGCGGGCTGGTGACGGTCGGCTCGATGGTCTCGGTGCCGGAGGCGATGACGACGCCGTGCTCGCGCAGCAGCTCGTAGAACGACCGGCCCTCCAGGTCGGCGCGGCGCAGCCCCGGCAGCAGGGCGCGGGGCAGGTACAGGGTCTCGATCGCCATCGGTGCCCCGTCGGCCAGCCGGAGCCGCCGAATGGTAAAAACCTCTTCGCCCGGTGACAGGAACAGCCGCTGCCCGATCCGGGCGCCCGCCGGGCCGTGCCGGAACGACAGCACCCGGCCGCCCGGCCGCATCCCCCGGCGGATCATGTCCTCGGTGAAGGAGGTCATCGTCAGCGGGACGACGATCTTGGGCTCGGCCACGTAGGTGCCGCTGCCCTGCCGGCGCTCCAGCCGTCCCTCGGTCACCAGCTCCTCGATGGCCGCCCGGACGGTCGGCCTGGACACGCCCAGCTTCTCGGCCAGCCGCCGCTCGGGGGGCAGCGCGTCGCCCGGCGCCAGGCCGTCCAGCATCGCCAGCAGCTCGCGCACCACGGCGCGGCGCTTGGTGGTGGCCTCGCGGGGCCCGTCCGCCGCCGTCATCGGCCACCTCCCTCCCGTCGTGCCGCCGGTCGGCCCGTCGCCGACCACGGTAGGTGCCGGTCGGCAATTGGTCAATACCAATCGTACCCGCAGGGGCCCGGTGCCGCGGTGACCCGCTGTCATCAGTTGCGGGCAATACGCTTAATTTCTGGCTCTTGCTCCCCCGAGGGGTGGTTCACGACGATTTGACATGGGTCAAGGGGCGTGTCACCCGGACCCGCCTCTACCCCCCGCAGGAGGCACAGTGAGGATGAGATCCGTCCACCCCGCCGCGTTCCTCGGCGCCGCCGGCGTCGTCGCGGCGACCACCCTGCTGGCCGTGCCCACGGCGAACGCCGCCCCGGCACGGCCCGATCCCGGTCGGCTGGCCACCACCCTGGCCGAACGGCTCGGATCGCGCACCGCCGGTTCGTACCTGGACGCCGCCACCGGCAGGCTGGTGGTCACGGTCGCCGACGACATCGCCGCCGGGACCGTCCGCCGGGCCGGCGCGGTGCCCCGCAAGGTCGCCCGCAGCGGCGCCGACCTGAAACGGGTCACCGCCGGGCTCGACCGCTCCCTCGACGTGACCGGCACCGCCTGGGCCGTGCAGCCCGCGTCCAACCAGGTCGTCCTGTCGGTCGACGAGACCGTCACCGGGGCGCGCCTGGCGAAGGTGCGCTCGGTCGCCGCCCGGTACGGCTCGGCCGTCCGCATCGAGCACGTCGCCGGGAAGTTCCGGACCACGATCGCCGGCGGCGAGGCCATCTACGCCCCGAACAACCGCTGCTCCCTCGGCTTCAACGTGCGCAGCGGCACCACCTACTACTTCCTGACCGCCGGGCACTGCACCAACCTCGCCTCGACCTGGTACGCCGACTCCGCCCGGAGCGTCGTGCTCGGGACCCGCGCGGGCAGCAGCTTCCCGGGCAACGACTACGGCATCGTCCGCTACACCAACACCACGATCACCAAGTCCGGCACCGTCTACCTGTACGGTGCCGGATCGCAGGAGATCACCTCGGCGGGCAACGCCTACGTCGGCCAGTCGGTGCGCCGCAGCGGCAGCACCACCGGCGTCCGCAGTGGCCAGGTCACCGCCCTGGAGCAGACCGTCCGGTACCCCGAGGGCACCGTGTCCGGCCTGATCCGGACGACGGTGTGCGCGGAGCCGGGGGACAGCGGCGGCTCGCTGTTCGCCGGGACCACCGCCCTCGGCCTGACGTCGGGCGGCAGCGGCAACTGCCGGACCGGCGGCACCACCTTCTTCCAGCCGGTCACCGAGCCGCTGAGCGTGTACGGCGTCAGCGTCTACTGATCCCGTCCGCCGTCCCCCCGACCCGGCCG
>DATADI010000519.1:0-2493 GCA_036258615.1 Thermomonospora sp.
GCTGCCCGCCGCGGCCCGCGCGCACCACCTGCGGCGGGTGGCGGAGGTGTTCGCCGCGCACGCCACCGAGCTGGCCGAGCTGGAGACCCGCGACAACGGCCGCCCCATCACCGAGACCGCCCGGCGCGACCTGCCCGGCATGACGTACCTGTGGAACTCCGCCGCCGAGCAGTGCGCCGCCGCCGCCGAGGGCCGCAGCGTGGACTTCGGCCGGGGCAGCCTGGGCGTCACCCGGCGCGAGCCGTACGGGGTGGTCCTGGGGATCATCCCGTGGAACTCGCCGGTCTCGACGCTGTCGGCCAAGGCCGCCTTCGCCCTCGCCGCCGGGAACACCGTGATCGTCAAGCCCGCCGAGCAGGCGTCGGTCTCCGCCCTGCGGCTCGGCGAGTTGCTCGCCGAGGTGCTGCCGCCGGGCGTCCTCACCATCGTGTCCGGGCTGGGCGAGGAGGTCGGCGACCCGCTGGTGCGCCACCGCGGGGTCGGCAAGGTCAGCCTGACCGGCTCGGTGGACACCGCCCGGCTCATCACCCGGGCCTCGGCGGACGCCCTCAAGCCGCTGGCCCTGGAGCTGGGCGGCAAGTCCCCCAACATCGTCTTCGCCGACGCCGACCTGGACCGGGCCGCGCCCGGCGTCACCACCCAGGCGATCTTCACGCCCAACGCCGGGCAGATCTGCTACGGCGGCTCCCGGATCCTGGTCCAGCGGCCGGTGTACGAGGAGATGCTCGCGCGGATGCGGGAGATCGCCGCCGGCATCCGGCTCGGCGACCCGCTGGCCCCGGAGACGACGATGGGCCCGATCGTCTCCCGCGAGCAGTACGAACGGGTCGTGTCGTACCTGGAGATCGGGGTGAAGGAGGGCGCGGAGCCGGTGTTCGGCGGCCGGTCCGGCGGCGCGCTGGTGGAGGACGAGCGGTTCGCCGGGGGTTACTGGGTCGAGCCCACCCTGTTCGCCACCGCCGACAACGGGCTGCGGATCTGCCAGGAGGAGATCTTCGGCCCGGTCGCGGCGGTGCTGCCGTTCGACACCGAGGAGGAGGCGCTGGCCCTGGCCAACGACTCCGCCTACGGCCTGGCCGCCGGGGTGTGGACCCGCGACCTGGGCACGGCGCAGCGGATGTTCCGCGACCTGGAGGCCGGAACGGTCTGGGTCAACACCTACCGCCGGGTCCTGTTCCCGCTGGAGGGCCGCAAGGACAGCGGGTACGGCAACGACTCGGTCCTGGCCTTCACCCGGGAGAAGGCGGGCGTCTTCGACTTCTAGTCCCGGCCGCCGTCTGCGACCATGGGCGGATGCTCCCGGGACCCGGCCTCCGCTCCGCGCGGGCCGTGTTCTTCGGGGCGGTGTGCGTGGTGGTGTCGGCCGGGGTGCACCTGTACGCGGGCGGCGCACCGGTGCCGCCCGCCGTCATGGCGCTCGCGACGGCGCTGACCTCCGGGGGCGCGTACGCGCTCGCCGGACGTGAACGCACCCTGCGGACCCTGCTGCCCGCCGCGTTCGCCGCCCAGTTCGGGCTGCACCAGCTGTTCTCCTGGGGCGCCGGGCACACCGCCCCCGCACCCCCCGACCCGGCCACGGCGGCGGCCGGGCACGTGCACGACGCCGGGTCCCTGCCCATGCTGATCGCCCACCTGACGGTGGCGCTGATCACCGCCGCCTGGCTCGAACGGGGCGAGGCGGCGCTGTGCGCGTTCCTGCGGGGGCTGTACGCGGGCGCGGTGTCGCTGCTGGCCCTGCTGCTGCCCGACCCGCCCGTCCCGCCGCGCCCGGTCGCCGCGCCCCGGCCGGTCGCCCTCCCTCCGACCCGCCGGCTGCGCGCGGCCATCGTCCGGCGCGGACCGCCCGTTCCGATCTCCTCCTGACCTTCTCCCGTCCCGGGTGTCCCGGGACGGCCGCCGGTGCGCGCCCTCCTTCACGGCGCCGTACGGCGTTCCCCTGTCCTTTCGTCGTCGAGGAGATCGACGTGTCCGTGGAGACCCCCGCCCGGCCGTCCGCCGGGCCTGCCGCGCCCTCTTCCCAGGGAGGGCGGTACCGCGCCGTGTGGCGGTGGCACTTCTACGCGGGGCTGATCGTGGCCCCCGTCCTGCTGGTGCTGGCCGTCACCGGCTCGCTGTACCTGTTCAAGGACCCCTACGAGAACTGGCGTTACCAGGACCTGCGGTCGGTGCGGGCGACCGGGTCGCCGACGCCGCTGGCCGAGCAGATCGAGGCCGCCAAGGCGGCGATGCCCGGCCGCGACCTGGACTCGGTGATCCCCGCCAGGGCCCCCGGCCGCTCGACGCGGGTCGTGTTCGAGGGCACCGGATCCGGGGCCTTCGCGCCCGGCGTGTCGGTGTACGTCAACCCGTACGACGGGCGGGTGCTGGGACGGGTGGACGACTCGGCCACCCTGATGCGGAAGATCCGCACCCTGCACGGGGAGCTGATGGCCGGGACCGTCGGCGACCGGGTCGTGGAGACCGCCGCCTGCTGGTCGCTGATCCTGGTGGCCT
>DATADI010000520.1:0-2534 GCA_036258615.1 Thermomonospora sp.
CGCGCCGCCAGGGTCGCGACGCCGTCCAGCCCCCCGGGCTCCCGGCCCGCCCCGGCGTCCAGCACCAGCCGGACCGCCGCCAGCCGCCGTCCCGGCAGGTCGCACCGCAGCGTCGCGGGACCGCCGGCGATCCGGCCCGCACTCCCGGTGGGGAACGCCCACGGCGGGATCGGGCCGGGCACCGGCCGGGCCGGGAAGTCGGGGATCAGCGTCGTCACTTCGCGCCTCCGTAGCTGAGAGCGGTGCGGGCGCCGGGGGCCAGCCAGCGCGCCGCCGCGTCCTTGATCTCGGCGGCGGTGACGGCGGCGGCCCGCGCGGCGGCGGTGAACACGCGGGCGGGGTCGTCGAACTGGGTCGCGTTGGCCGACAGGGCGTTGGCCAGCCCGGTCACCGTCTCGGTGCGCTCCAGCAGGCCCCGCTCGGCCTGCGCGGCGGCCCGCGCGGCCTCGTCCTCGGTGGGCCCGTCGGCGGCGAACGCGGCCAGCTCCTCGTCCAGCACCTCGGCGATCTTCGCGGTGTCCGGGCCGATCGCCTCCACGATCGCCAGCGACGGCCCGCCGACCAGCCGGGTCACCCCGGTCCACACCTCGGTGGCGATCTGGTCGCGGCGCACCATCCGGTCGTACAGCCGGGAGCCGGAGCCGCCGCCGAGGATCTCGGCGGCCAGCTCGGCGGCCTCGATCTCCGGGCCGCCGTCGGGCGGCAGCGGCAGCATCGCGAAGTAGGCGGGGGAGGGGACCTCCTCGTCCACCTCCTCCAGCGTCACCCCGGTCAGCGGGGGCAGGTCGCCGGGCCGGGCGGAGGGCGCGGCGGGCCCGGCGGGGATACCGCCGAAGTACCGCTCGACCATCGCCAGCGTCGCCTCCGGGTCGACGTCGCCGACGACCGACAGCACCGCGTTGCCCGGGGCGTACCAGGTGCGGAAGAACGCCACGCAGTCGTCGATGGTGGTGGCGTCCAGGTCCTCCATCGAGCCGATGGGGGTGTGCGCGTACGGGTGGCCGGCGGGGAACGTCAGCCGGCACAGCCGCTCGAAGGCGGTGCCGTAGGGCTGGTTGTCGTAGCGCTGGCGGCGCTCGTTCTTGACCACGTCCCGCTGGTTGTCGAGGTTGGCCTGGGTGAGCGCGGCGGGCAGCGTGCCCATCCGGTCGGCCTCCAGCCACAGCGCCAGCTCCAGGTGGCTGACCGGGACCGTCTCGTAGTAGTTGGTGCGCTCGAACGACGTGCTGGCGTTGAACGTGGCCCCGGCGCTCTCCAGCAGCGCGGCGTGCTCGCCCTCCGCCACGTTCGCCGAGCCCTGGAACATCAGGTGCTCGAAGAGGTGCGCGAGGCCGGTGCGGCTGTCCGGCCCCGCCCCGCTCACCTCGTGCCGCGACCCCACCCCGTACCAGAGGTTCACGGCGGCCAGCGGCACGACATGGTCCTCGCAGACCACCACGCGCAGCCCATTGCCGAGCGTGTGCTCATGCAGCGGCTGTTCTGCCACGAAGCGCTCCCGTCCCGTCGACGTGCGCGGCCACATCCGGCCGCGGCACGGCGTTCGCTGTGATCTCTGCTCACCGTACCCGCCCGGGGGCGGCCCGCGCCGGGACGGGACGCGGAACGTGCCAGGAGGTCAGCCGGGGCTCACGGGGACGTCCGGGCGCTCTCCTGCTCGGCGGCGACCGCGTCCTCCAGGGTGTCGTGGAGGGAGAAGATCTTGGTGAGCTGGGTGACGTGGAAGACGCGCCGGACCCGTTCGTTGGCCCCGACGAACGACATGGTGCCGCTGCGGGCGCGGAGCCGGTGGTAGATGCCGACCAGCACGCCGAGGCCGGTGGAGTCCAGGAAGGTGACGTCGCCGAGGTCCACGACCAGGTGCAGCGGGCCCTTGTCGATGACGTCGATCAGCATCTCCCGCAGCTTGGGGCTGCTGAAGACGTCGATCTCGCCGCTCACCTTGACGATGGTGACGTCCTTCTCGGTGCGTTGTTCGACGGCGAAGTCCACGGGTACTCCTGCGCTGTTCAGGGTGTCGGGGCGGCCGGGGCGGTGGGGCGGCCCCGGCCGGTGCGGTCACTGTCCATACCCAGGGCGCACCGTCTTATCCGGGCCCGCGACGGCGGTCAGCCCGCCGGACGCCCTCTGACCTGGAGCGTGGCGAGCAGTTCCCCGGTGGCGGCGGCCACCTGTTCCACGGCCCGGTCGAACGCCTCGGCGTTGTGCGCGGCCGGGGCCCGGAACCCGGAGATCTTGCGGACGTACTGCAGGGCGGCGGCGCGGATGTCGTCCTCGGTGGCCTCGTCCTGGAACGGCGGGCGCAGCGTCTTGATGCTTCGGCACATGTTCCGATTGTCCCTCCCGCCGCCGGGTGGTGTCAGGACCGGAACAGCGCCCAGACGATCTTGCCGGCGGGCAGCCCCCGCCAGCCCCAGCGTTCGGTGAAGGACTCCACCAGGTGCAGGCCGCGGCCGGTCTCGGCGATGTAGTCCGGCTCCCGGCGGCGGGGGGCCTCCCGTCCCCCGTCGAGGATGCCGCACAGCACCCAGTCGTCC
>DATADI010000521.1:0-4094 GCA_036258615.1 Thermomonospora sp.
CGTCCGGCTCCAGGTCCGCCCAGGGGACCAGCACGAACGCCCGTTCGTGGGCCCGGGGATGCGGCAGCGTCAGCCGGGGGTCGTCGGAGGTGAGGTCCCCGAACGTCACGATGTCGATGTCCAGGGTGCGGGGGCCCCAGCGGACCTCCCGGACCCGCCGCATCGAGTTCTCGATGTTCAGGACCCGCTCCAGCAGCGTCTCCGGGGACAGCCGCGTGTCGGCCACCAGCACCACGTTGAGGTAGTCGTCCTGCGGGGGGATGTCGCCCTCCGGCCCGCCGTACGGCGCCGTCTCGTACACCGGCGACAACGCCACGAACGTCAGCCCGGGGGCGTCGAACAGGGCGTCCACCGCCTCCTGGAGGTTGTCCAGCCGGTCCCCGAGATTGCTGCCTAGCGAGAGCACCGTGCGGTGCTGCACGACCATGTGGCCGCCGGTCGCGGTACGGTCGGGCTGGGTCATGAGCGGCTCCTCGAGATCCTCACGGCCACGTCGGTGAACGGGTGCGGCACCGGGGCCGCCGGCTTGTGCACCGTGACGTGAACCTCCTGCACCGTCGCGTCCTCCAGGCAGACCGCCGCCAGCCGTTCCGCCAGCGTCTCGATCAGGTCGACCGGCTCCCCCTCGACGACCGCGACCAGCCGGCCCGCCAGAGATCCATAGTCGACCGTACGCGACAGGTCGTCGGTCTCCGCGGCGGGGCGGGTGTCCAGCCCCAGCGACACGTCCACCACGAACTCCTGCCCCAGCTCACGCTCGGCGGGCAGGACCCCGTGCCGCCCCCTCGCCCGCAGCCCCGTCAGCTCGATGCGGTCCACGTCACGCTTCCTCGTCCTCCTCCATCTGGTTGAGGACCGGGGAGCCGTGGTGGTGCAGCAGCCGCCACTCCCCGTCCACGCGGAGGAACACGTTGGTGGCCACGATGCTTCCCCCGGCCAGCATCTCGCCGGGACCGGAGCTGTCGTCCACCGTGATGATGTTCTCCGAGCAGGTCACCAGGGCCTGGTCGCCGTGGACCTCGGTGTGCAGGTCGGTCAGCACGAACTGGATGTACGGCGTGTTGGCCATGATCAGCGCCCAGGACCGCAGCACCTCCTCCCGGCCGCGCAGCAGCGGCCAGCCGGGATGCACGCAGCCCACCTGCGCGGCGTGGGCGCCGTCCACCCACACCGCCGACATCCGGTCCAGGTCGCCCGCCTCGAACGCGGCGTAGAACTCGGCGTTGGCCTCTTCCACCCTGGCCAGGTCGGCTCGGTTCACAGGTCCTCACCTCGCTCGGCGGCGCGCACCGCGGCGGCCACCCGGACCGCGTCGGCGTTGGGGCGCACCCGGTGCACCCGCACGCACCAGGCCCCGGCCGCCGCCGCCAGCGCGGTGACGGCCACGGTCGCGTCGTCACAGTCGGTGAACGGGCGCGGAGGCCCGTCGGGGGCGGCCAGCAGCCTGCCGAGGAACCGTTTGCGGGAGGCCCCCACCAGCACCGGCAGGCCGTCGGACAGCTCGCCGAGCCGGGCGATCAGCGTCCAGTTGTGCGGCGGGCGCTTGGCGAACCCCAGGCCCGGGTCCAGCACCACGCGCGAGGGGTCCACGCCCTGCGCCACCACCGCGTCCACCCGGGCGGCCAGCTCGTCGCGGACCTCCCGGACGACGTCGTCGTACTCCGCTCTGCGGTACATGTCATGGCTGTGCCCGCGCCAGTGCATGACCACGTACGGGACCCCCGCCGCGGCCACCACCCGGCCCATGTGCGGATCGGCCAGGCCGCCGCTGACGTCGTTGACCAGCCGGGCCCCGGCGGCGACGGCCGCCTCGGCGACCTCCGCGCGCATCGTGTCCACGCTCACCGGCACGCCGTCGGCGGCCAGCGCCTCGATCACCGGCACCACCCGGCGCAGCTCCTCGGCCAGCGGCACCCGCTGCGCCCCCGGCCGGGTGGACTCGCCGCCCACGTCGACCAGGTCGGCGCCCTCGTGCACCAGGTCGTGGGCGTGCCGGATGGCCTTGTCGGGGTCGAACCACGCCCCGCCGTCGGAGAAGGAGTCCGGGGTCACGTTCACCACGCCCATGACGAGACATCGGCCTGGTGCGGGCAGCCCCGGAACGGCACTGGTCATGGAAGTCAGCCTATGTCCTGATCGCGGCGGGTGGGGGCGGTGGGGACGATGTCCGGCAGCCCGCCGGGAACGTTCCTAAGAACGGCCCAGGATCAGCGACATCGCCTCGGCGCGGGTCTCGGCGCAGTCGCGGAAGTCGCCCCGCACCGCCGAGGTCACCGTCTTGGCGCCGGGCTTGCGGACGCCCCGCATGGTCATGCACAGGTGCTCGGCCTCGATCACCACGATCACCCCGCGCGGCTCCAGGATCCGCATCAGAGCGTCGGCGACCTGGCTGGTCAGCCGCTCCTGCACCTGGGGCCGCCGGGCGTACACGTCCACCAGCCGGGCCAGCTTCGACAGCCCGGTGATCTGTCCCTTGGCGTTCGGGGTGTACCCGACGTGGGCGACGCCGTGGAACGGGACCAGATGGTGCTCGCAGGACGAGTAGACCTCGATGTCCTTGACGAGCACCATCTCGTCGTGGTCGGCCTCGAAGACCCGGTTGAGCACCTCCTCGGGCGCCATCCGGAGCCCGGCGAACTGCTCGGCGTACGCCCGCGCCACGCGGGCGGGGGTGTCGCGGAGCCCGTCGCGGTCGGGGTCCTCCCCGATCGCGAGCAGGATCTCGCGCACCGCCCGCTCGATCCGCGCGTGGTCGAACCCCGGAGGGGGCACCTCCAGCGAGGGCGTCTCGTCGTACGGAAGGGCCAAGGTCAGCTCTCGGACGGATCGGTGGGCTGGTCGCCGCTCTGGCCGTTGCCCTTCACCACACCGCCGCCGACGATGTCGCCGCCGGGCAGGTCCTGGACGTCCTTGGGCCCCATCAGGGCCAGCTCCTTGGGGGTCAGGACCGGCGGGCGCTCGGAGGGCAGCCGCTTGCCGTACCCGGTGTAGGAGTTCTGCTTGGGGCGCTTGCGGATCGGGGCGAAGATCTCCAGGACCTCGTCCTTGGAGAGCGTCTCCTTCTCCATCAGGCGCAGCACCAGCTCGTCCAGCACGTCGCGGTACTCGACCAGGATCTCCCAGGCCACGTCGTGGGCCGACTCGATGAGGCGGCGGACCTCGTCGTCGATGGCCGAGGCGATGTCCTCGGAGTAGTCGCGCTCGTGGCCGACGTCACGGCCCAGGAAGACCTCGCCCTGCCCGGTGCCGAACTTGCGGGCGCCGAGCCGCTCGCTCATGCCGTACTCGGTGACCATGTTGCGGGCGATGGCGGTGGCCTTCTCGATGTCGTTGGCCGCGCCGGTGGTCGGCTCGTGGAACACCAGCTCCTCGGCGGTACGGCCGCCCAGCAGCATGGCGAGCTGGTCGGTCATCTCCGACCGGGTGGTGAGGAACTTGTCCTCCATCGGCAGGGTCATGGTGTAGCCCAGCGCCCGGCCGCGCGGCAGGATCGTCACCTTGTGCACGGGGTCGGCGTTCGGCAGCGCGTGCGCCACCAGCGCGTGACCGCCCTCGTGGTAGGCGATGATCTTCTTCTCCGCCTCGGACATCACCCGGGTCTTGCGCTCCGGCCCGGCCATCACCCGGTCGATGGACTCCTCGAGGGTCTCCATGTCGATGAGCTTGCGGTCGAACCGGGCGGTCAGCAGCGCCGCCTCGTTGATCACGTTGGCCAGGTCGGCGCCGGTGAAGCCGGGGGTGCGGCGGGCGATGACGTCCAGGTCGACGTCCGGCGCGAACGGCTTGCCGCGCCCGTGGACGCGCAGGATGCCCTTGCGGCCCTCCAGGTCGGGGCGGTCCACGGTGACCTGGCGGTCGAAACGGCCGGGACGCAGCAGCGCCGGGTCGAGGATGTCGGGCCGGTTGGTGGCCGCGATCAGGATGACGCCGCCCTTGACGTCGAAGCCGTCCATCTCGACCAGCAGCTGGTTGAGGGTCTGCTCGCGCTCGTCGTGGCCGCCGCCCAGGCCCGCGCCGCGGTGCCGGCCGACGGCGTCGATCTCGTCGATGAAGATGATGGACGGGGCGTTCGCCTTGGCCTGCTCGAACAGGTC
>DATADI010000522.1:0-4399 GCA_036258615.1 Thermomonospora sp.
TGCGGCGGCGGGCCGGGCGGCCGGGCCGTCGGGTGCCGGGGCCGGGGCGGGCGCGGACGGGGCGGCCGGGGTGACGGTCACCGCCCCCTGCGCCGTGGCCGGTCGTGAACCGGGCTGGTAGTCGGCGAAGAAGTTCCACCAAGCCTGGTCCACGGAGTTCGGGTCCTCGAGGTACTTCTGGTACAGCTCGTCGACCAGCCACTCGTTGGCACCGAAGTCTGGAGTCCTTGGGTCGGCACTGGTACGCGACGACTCTCTCGACACGGCGGGGATCGCCCCTCTTCCGCAGCTCGCAGGTATCTCTGAATCGAGTCAAGGCTACTCGCCCCCGACTCGATCGACGGCAACCAGGCAGGCATACCCGCCTGTCGCCCCCGATTATCGGCGATCTCGCCCGGGGCAGGCGGCCTCTTTCGGCAAGATCGTCAACGCCGGAGGGGCGGGCCGTATTCCGCCCGCCCCGTCCCCGGCGGGCTCAGTGCGTGTGCGGCGGGACCGTCGGGCCCTCGCTGGCCTGCACCAGCACGAAGCCCTGGCCCTGGAAGGCCAGCTGCATGGCCTCGCCGCTGCCCCGGCCGATCAGCGCGCCCGCCTTGAAGGTCTTGTTGACCCCGACGTGCAGCCCGGCGCTCCAGCAGATCGCCGACTGGCCGTCCACGAACGTCGGCGCCCGGGAGGTGTCGAGCATGACCGGGGTGCCGTGCGCGGTGATCGCCACCCAGCCGGTGCCGGTCAGGGTGGTGTTGAACAGGCCGCCCGCGGCGATGCCCGCGCCCTGGACCCGCTGGATGTCGGACTGCAGGTGGGCGTCGTAGGCGAGGATGTTGGAGCCGTTGACCGTCAGGGTCTCGTTCTCCAGGTAGAACAGGTGGATGTCGTCGGCGTCGTGGGCCAGGAACAGCAGGCCCTGGCCCTTGACGCGCATGGTGGGCACGCCCTCGCCGGTGAGGGCCTTCTTCAGGAAGCGGCCGACGCCTCCCGAGCCCTCGTAGTCGAAGTCCATCTGCCCCTGGAAGGCGACCATGGAGCCCTGGCGGGCCAGCACGTCGCCGTTGAGATGGACGCGGAGCATCTTGGAGTTCTGCAGGGCGAAGTGCCCCGGGAGCTGGGCCTGCTCCATGTTGCCGAAGAAGGGACTGCGCATCGTCGGGAGAGCCTCTCCTCATGCCGGGAATATGTCGTCCGTACGGGATTCGGCCAGCATAACGACGACCAGTGACGACGTCCGGGCTAGCGCAGATGATCACGCCCGTGGGGGGCGTCCCAGTCGACCAGCGGGCCCTTGGGGACGATCCCGCTGGGATTGATGTGCGGGTGCGTCCCGTAGTAGTGGCGCTTGATGTGGTCGAGGTCGGTGGTCTCCCGGAACGCCGGGCGCGCGTACAGGTCGCGCGTGTAGGCCCACAGGTTCGGGTAGTCGACCAGGCGGCGCAGGTTGCACTTGAAGTGGCCGTGGTAGACCGCGTCGAACCGGGCGAGCGTGGGGTACAGCCGGACGTCGGCCTCGGTGAGCCGCCCGCCGACCAGGTACCGCTGCCGCGACAGGCGGTCCTCCAGGGCGTCCAGCGTGGCGAACAGCGCGTCGAACGCCTCCTCGTAGGCATCCTGGGCGCGGGCGAACCCGGCCTTGTAGACCCCGTTGTTGACGGTGTCGTACACGAGGGCGTTGATCTCGTCGATCTCCGGCCGCAGCCCGGCGGGGTACAGGTCGGGCGCGTCGTCGCGGTGGAAGGCGGCGAACTCGGTCTCCATCGTGAGCGTGATCGCCGGGAAGTCGTTGGTGACCAGCCGCCCGGTGACGGTGTCCCAGACGCACGGCACGGTGTAGCGGCCCTCGAAGGACGGGTCGGTGGCCAGGTACAGCTCCGACAGGTAGGTCACGCCGGTGACCGGGTCGCCGCCGGGGATCCGCCAGCCCCTCTCGTCGCGGATCGGGTCGACCACCGTGACGCCGATGACGTCCTGCAGGCCCAGCAGGTGCCGGACGATGAGCGTCCGGTGGGCCCAGGGGCAGGCGTACGACACGTACAGCCGGTAGCGGCCGGGCTCGGCGGGCAGGCCGCTGGAGCCGTCCGCGGTGATCCGCTCGGTGAAGCGGTTGGGCTGGCGGACGAACCGCCCCGCCACCGGGTTCAGCATGTCCATGGCCGGGTCCTCCCGTCCGGCGTCCTCCCGTTCGGCGGGCGCGCCTGCCGCCAGGGTACGCGGGGTCAGCGGGCGCGGCGCGGGGGCGCGGCCCGGCCGGTGAACAGCGGCAGGTCCAGGTAGGTGCGGATGCCGGGCTCGGCGTTGCACACGGCCGGGACGGCGTTGACGGCGTGGGCCGCGGCGGCGGCGATGCCGTTGGACACCCAGTCCTCGCCGGTGGTCAGCGTGATCGACGGCCGTCCGCACACCCGCACCGAGTAGCCGGGGTCGCCCCAGTCGGGGACGCGGGAGGCGTCGGCCTTGTAGATCGCCTCGGTCATCACGAACGGGTGCCCGTCGGCCATGCCGCTGAACGTCCAGCGGGTGGCCGCGACGGTGCCCCGGCGGATGCGCCCGGCGGCGATGTCGAAGTCCTCGGGGGCCAGCCGGTAGGCGACGTCGCAGTCGATGTCGTCCAGGGTGACGCCGAGCGCCGCCGCGACCAGGTGCATGCTCTCGGCGAAGCCCGCCTTCATGACCGGCCGGGCCACCCGCAGGCCCGCCAGGTAGCCCTCCTCGGTCTTGCCGAACCCGACCATGCGGTGCACCATCCGCCACGACGGGTGCCCGGAGAAGTCCGAGCACTCCCGGGCGTACACGTGGCTGATCTGGCGGGACAGCCGGGACAGGATCATCGGCATCAGGTCGGCCATGAAGCCGGGGTTGACGCCGCAGCCGTGCACCGAGGTGCCCCCGGCCTTGCAGGCGCGTTCCAGCTCGCCGACCAGGTCCGGGCCGTGGGCGGGCGGGTAGACCAGGCCGACCACGGACACCACGTTGGTGCCCGAGGCCAGCAGCTCGCAGACGGTCTCCAGGCCGCCGCCGCGCCCGAGCCCGTACAGGCCGCCCTCGGGGGCGAAGATCACGCAGTCGGCGTCCATGTCGAGCACGCCGGACAGGTCGCCGGTGGCCGGGGCCCCGACGGGGTCGCGGCCCGCCAGCACGGCGGCGTCCTGGCCGATCTTGGCCGGGTCGTAGACCCGGGCCCCGGCCAGCTCCATGTCCGGGCGTTCCAGGACGGCCCGGATGGCGCTGCGCCCGAGCGCGCCCGTCGCCCACTGCACGACCCGGTACGGCCGCATACGACCTCCGTGGGGTGGGACGGAGAAGCAAAGTTGGAGACTACCCGGCGCACCCCGGCGAAAGCGGCTGATTGTCACATCTCTGACCTGTCCTATACCTCCCCAGGATGCGACCCATACCGGTCGGGGGCCGGGGCCGGATCCGAGCGAGATTCGGTTAGGTGGTACCACTGGGTAACCCCTGGGTGATTACCTAGTCCCAGGCGAACAGTCGGTGTTCGGTGTGACGTGAGGAGACAGGATGTCGGAACTGCGCTTCGACGGGCGGGTCGCGGTCGTCACCGGTGCGGGGCACGGCCTCGGCCGTCAGCACGCGCTGGAACTGGCCGCCCGCGGCGCCAGGGTCGTGGTGAACGACCTCGGCGGGGACCGCACCGGCGCCGGCGCCTCCAGCGGCCCGGCCCAGGAGGTCGTCGACGAGATCACCAAGAACGGCGGGGAGGCCGTCGCCAGCCCCGACAACGTGGCCACCGAGGAGGGCGCGCAGGCGATCGTCCAGGCCGCGCTGGACGCCTTCGGCAAGGTGGACGTCGTCATCAACAACGCGGGCATCCTGCGCGACAAGTCGTTCAAGAACATGACGGCCGACGAGTGGGACGCGGTGATGGCCGTGCACCTGCGCGGGTCGTTCCTGGTCACCAGCGCCGCCTGGGCGCACCTGCGCGAGCAGGGCTACGGCCGGATCGTCAACACCTCCTCCCCGGCCGGGCTGTTCGGCAACTTCGGCCAGGCCAACTACTCGACCGCCAAGATGGGCCTGGTCGGGTTCACCAGGACGCTGGCCCACGAGGGCGCCAAGTACGGCATCCGCGCCAACGCCATCGCCCCGGTGGCCTGGACCCGGATGACCGAGGACCTGCTGCCCGCCGACTTCGCCGGGGCGCTCGGCGTGGACCGGGTGACGCCGCTGGTGGCGTACCTGGCGCACGAGAGCAACGAGGCCAGCGGCGAGGTCTACACGGTCGGCGGCGGCCGGATCGCCCGGATCATCGTCGCCGAGGGCGAGGGCTGGGTGAAGAAGGACGGCTTCACCGTCGAGGACGTGGCGGCCAACTGGGAGCAGATCAACGCCGAGGACCCGTTCACCATCCCCCGCAACGTCGGCGAGCAGATGACCCCGCTGATCCAGG
>DATADI010000523.1:0-2265 GCA_036258615.1 Thermomonospora sp.
GGCGACGGCGACCCGGGCGCGCTGGCCGCCGGACAGCATCACGCCGCGTTCGCCGACCGGGGTGGCCGGGTCGAGGGCGAGCTGCGCGCCCGCCAGGGCGGGGGCGGGGTCGGCGTCGGGCGCGCCGAGCCGGACGTTGTCGGCGATCGTCCCGGCGAACAGGTGCACGTCCTGGGGCACGACCGTGACGTGGGCGGGCAGGTCGCCGATCCGGTCGAGAGGGGTGTCGCCGAGCAGGATGCGCCCGCGATCGGGATCCCAGTACCGCAGCAGCAACGACACGCACGTGGTCTTGCCCGCACCCGAACGCCCGACCAGCGCGACCGTCCTGCCGTGGGGGACGACGAAGGAGACCCCGCGCAGCACCTCCGGGCCGTCCGGGTCGTACCGGAAGTGGACGTCCTCGAACACCACGGCGGGCGACGGCCCGGGGACCTGCGGATCGACCGGCTCGGGCACGTTGGCCGGGGCCGTGACCAGGGTGTGGACCCGCTCGGCCGCCGCGCGGAGCGTGCCGTACTCCTTGAGCAGCAGGGCGACCTGTGTGGCGGGCCCGAGGGAGCCCGCGGCCAGGACCATGGCGAGGGGCGCGTGGGCCAGGTCCAGGCGGCCGGAGCGGACCAGCGTCGCCACGGCCAGGAGCGTTCCGGTGGCCGCAAGGGCGACGAGCAGGTCGGTGAGGGCCGCCTCCAGGCCGCCTCGGGCGGCGTTGGCGGCCTGGGCGCGGGCCAGGCGGCGGGTCCGGTCGGCCAGCAGGCGCCGACGTCGTTCCAGCCCGCCGAACGCCGTCAGCTCCCGCAGCCCCTGCACGGTGTCCACGACGTCGGCGGTCAGCTCCGCGGCGGCCGCGCGCAGCTCGGTGCCCTGCCGGACGGAACGGCGGCGCGTCCACACCGGGAGGGTCACGACGCACAGCGCGACCGGCAGGGACGCGACCAGCAGCCACGGATCCAGTGAGGCCGCCAGCACCGCCCCGGCCACCAGCACGGTCGCGGCGGTGAGGGACTGCGCCAGCGTGTGCGCGAACAGCCACTCCAGCGTCTCGACGTCGGACAGGACGGCCGCCGACAGGTCGCCGCTGCGCCTGCCGAGCAGCCGGGCGGGCGCGATCCGGGCGACGGCGTCGTAGACCTGCCCGCGCAGCCGCGCCAGGACCAGGTACGCCAGGTCGTGCGCGACGTAGGTCTCCCACCAGGTCGCCAGCGAGGCCACGAGGACCAGCGCGGCGAGCACCCCGGCGACGGGACCGGCCGGGGTGTCCAGGCCCGCCACCGTCCGGCCCACCAGCCAGGCGGCCGTGACGGCGACGCCCAGCGTGGCGACCTGGCCCAGCAGGTGGGACACGAGCGTGGCCGCGAACGCCCGGCGGTGCCCGCCCACCGACCGCGCCAGCCACCACATCGGCGAGGACGTCATCCCTGGGCTCCCTGGAGGGTCAGCAGACGGTGGTACGAG
Source organism: Thermomonospora sp. (assembly GCA_036258615.1). Taxonomy (GTDB): domain Bacteria; phylum Actinomycetota; class Actinomycetes; order Streptosporangiales; family Streptosporangiaceae; genus Thermomonospora. The sequence continues at coordinate 1,456 of DATADI010000523.1, forward strand.
CCGCGCGCGGCGGTCAGCGACGCGTGGTCGCCGGACTCGGCGACCTCCCCGCCCGCCAGCACCACGATGTGGTCGGCGTCGCGGACGGTGCTCAGCCGGTGGGCGATCAGCAGGCAGGTGCGCCCGGCGCGGAGCCGCGCCAGGGCCTCCTCCCCGCGCACGTCCACGTGCGAGGTGGCCTCGTCGAGCAGCAGGACGGGCGCGTCGGCGAGCACGGCGCGGGCGATGGCCAGCCGCTGCCGCTGCCCTCCGGACAGGGTCGCGCCGCGTTCGCCGAGGACGGTCGCGTACCCCTGGGGCAGGGCGGTGACGAACTCGTGGGCCCCCGCCGTCCGCGCCGCCTCCTCCAGGTCGGCGTCGGTCGCGTCGGGGCGGGCGAGCCGCAGGTTGTCGGCCACGGTGCCGTGGAACAGGTAGGTGTCCTGCGCGACCACGGCGACGCCGGAGCGCAGCGCGCCGAGGGTGAGGTCCCGCAGGTCGACGCCGCCGAGCGTGATGGTGCCCTCGTCGGGGTCGTGGTGACGCTGCAGCAGCGCGGCGAGCGTGGACTTGCCGGCGCCGGACGGGCCGACCACCGCCACGGTCTCCCCCGCCGGCACGGTGAACGAGACGTCCCGTACGGCCGGCCGCCCGCTCCCGGGGTACGTGAACGTGACCCGGTCGAACCTGATCTCCGGCCGGGCCGGGAACGCCGTCACCGTGCCCGTGTCGCGCACCGCCGGCCGGGCCGACAGCAGCTCCTCCAAGCCGTCCACCGCGGTCAGGCCCAGGTAGCCGGCGTGCCAGTAGTCCGACAGGGCGCGTACCGGG
>DATADI010000524.1:0-1547 GCA_036258615.1 Thermomonospora sp.
GGGTGGGGTTCCCGGTCGTGTGCGTGGGCGAGCCGGGGCGGCGGAGCCGTTCACGGGGGCGGGGCTTCGGGAAGGGCTGCCGGGGCCGGGGCCGCGGGTTGTGCGCGGGGAGGTGGGGCGGCGGGCCGACGGGGTGGGCTCGCCGGGGGGCGCGTCCGCTTCCCCCCAGGATCGGGGGCGGGCCGTACCGACGCGGTCGGCGGTGGGGGGAGCGCCGGGGGCGTCCGGTCCGGGCGTTCCGGTGATCACTCTGGAGGCCGCGCCGCGGGGGCGTTCGGCGGCGGCTCCGGGAGCGGGGGGAGGAGCAGTCCCCGTGCCGCGTGGTGCGGTGGATCCGGCGGCGACGGCGGGATCGGGCCCGCACGGGGCGCCCGCCGGTGCCATGTCAGCCAACTCGACCGGTGGAGGTCGTCCGGTGTCGACGGGAACGGACAGCACGAAGCCCTCCGGGCCGACCGGAGCCGACAGCGCCGGGTCGTCCGGGCAGGGCGGTACGCCCTCGGGGCACGCCTCGTGGGGAGCGACCACCTCCGGGACGGCCGAGACCGGGTACGTCCCGACGTCCCCCGGTGGGGGAGGAGCGCGCGGGCAGCGGCGCGGCGGGTCCCGTCCGGCGGCGCAGGCGGACTCGGAACTGGTACGCGAGGCGCTCCAGAACGCGCCTGTTTCACGTGAAACGACGACACCCGTCGCCGAGGCCGCGCGGGCGGCGCTCCGGGCGATGGCGGGACGCGGTGAGCAGGAGTGGCCCAAGCCGCCGGACTGCCGGGTGATCACCATCGCCAACCAGAAGGGCGGCGTCGGCAAGACCACCACCTCGGTGAACCTGGCGGCCTCGCTGGCGATGCACGGGCTCCAGGTGCTGGTCGTCGACCTCGACCCGCAGGGCAACGCCTCGACCGCCCTGGGCATCGACCACCACGCCGACGTGCCGTCCATCTACGACGTGCTGATCGAGGACCGGCCGCTGTCCGACATCGTGGTGGCCGCCCCGGAGATCCCCAACCTGTACTGCGCGCCGGCGACCCTGCATCTGGCCGGCGCCGAGATCGAGCTGGTGTCGAAGGTGGCCCGGGAGTCCCGGTTGCGCCGGGCGCTGGACGGCTACGACAAGGAGAAGTTCGACTACGTCCTCATCGACTGCCCCCCCTCGCTCGGCCTGCTGACGGTGAACGCGCTCGTCGGCGCCGAGGAGCTGCTGATCCCGATCCAGTGCGAGTACTACGCGCTGGAGGGGCTGGGCCAGCTGCTGCGTACCGTCGACCTGGTCAAGTCGCACCTCAACCCGCGCCTCGAGGTGACCACGATCCTGCTGACCATGTACGACGCGCGGACGCGGCTGGCCGCCCAGGTGGCCGAGGAGGTCCGCGAGCACTTCGGCGACGTGGTGCTGCGCACGGTGATCCCGCGGAGCGTCCGGGTCTCCGAGGCGCCCAGCTACGGGCAGTCGGTCATGACGTACGACCCGGGATCCAGCGGCGCGCTCGCCTACAGTGAGGCTGCGTCGGAGATGGCCCATCGCGGCGCGGAGGGAATCAGATGAACCA
>DATADI010000525.1:0-12112 GCA_036258615.1 Thermomonospora sp.
GCCACCGTCACGGCGGTCGCCGCCACCGCCGTCGTGTACGCCTCGCAGGACCGTGACTCCACGACCCCGGACGCGACCGTGCAGGCCCAGCCCGCCGCCCGGACCACCCCGGGACGGAGCCCGGCGGGCGTGGGCCTGGCCGGGGGCTACCGCATGGCGCGCGGAACGATCAGCCCGCCGGGCAACCTCTCCAACCCGGTGCACAAGGTCGCCTACTACTACGCCACCTCCGAGAACGCGATCACCCTCGTGCCGAAGCCCGGGTGCACCGGCCCGCAGTGCGATCTCGTCGTGCGGGGCTGGACCATCGTGCTGCCCAAGGAGCGGATCAAGCGGGACGTTCCGCTGCGCCGCCTGCCCGACGGCTCGTACCGCAGCGCGGACGGCGCCCCGGCCCGGCTCGAACTCAAGGCGCCCCAGGCCACCGGCTTCACCCTCGTCATGCACGTGGGCAACGTGACGGTCACCTGGCAGGCGACCCGGGCCTGACGGCGGGCCGGGTCACAGGCGGCCGTTGCGGCGCAGCACGTCGATCGCGTGGACGGTGGCGTACCCCCGCCACTCCAGCGATCCCGCGGGGGAGATCGTGGCGTAGTCGACCACCCAGCCGCCGTCGTCCTGTTGCAGCGACGCCAGGCGGTCCAGGTCGGCGGACACGACCGCGTCGTCGAACAGCCCGCGGGCCGGGCGGTCCGGGTACGGCGCGAAGTCCAGCGGGTGCAGGGCCTCCTCCTCCGTGCCGCCCGGCACCGGGACCCGCCCGTCGGCGGGCAGCCACGCGCCCAGGCGGCGCAGCAGGGCGGCGGCCTCGGGACGCCGGTCGTGCACCGCGTCCAGGAACCGGATCGCGAACGCCAGCTCGTACGCGAACGGTGCCTCGTCGAGACCCTCGATCACCTTCAGGCAGTACTCCACGGCCCGTTCCAGCCACGGGTGGGCGGCGACCGCCGGGTCGTGGGCGGCCACCCGCAGCGCCGCCGCCGCGGTCACCGCGGTGATCTGCAGCGACGAGACGGACGGGTCGGCCCCCTGCCACCAGGGGCCCGACCCCTGCGTGACCGTCAGCGGCAACGCGAACGGCAGGCCGCCGTCGGGGAGCGACACCGACTCCAGCCAGTCGCACAGCGCGACGGCCTGCGGCGCGGTCGCCGGGGCGATGTCCTCCAGCACCTCGAACGCGTGCAGCGCCGCGCCCGGCTGGCTCTCCGGCGACCGCAGGTCGGGTTCCAGCCCCCAGCCGTAGCCCCCGTCCGGGTTCCGGTAGGCGTCCAGGGCGGCCAGCGCCCCGGCGGGGTCGGTCCCGCCCGTCAGCAACGCGTAGCGGCGACGGTCCAGGACACGCGCGTGCGTGGCCATGAACACGTCCACAGCGGAAAGGTCGATGCTCATGCCCTCATCCTCGGCCGCCCCGGGAACGCCGTCTTGTAGGAAACGGCCATGCGGTCAGGTGTCCCGCCGGGTCATCTCCTCGACGAGCAGACCGGCGCCGATGCCGAGGAGCCACACGTCCTTGGCGATCGGGATGCCCTGCGGTGTGGGGCGCAGGCTCCGCTCCCGGCGCAGGCCGGGCGTCCGCAGGTAGAGGCCCAGCAGACCCGCCGAGAACGCCGTCAGGGCCGCACCCGCCACGACGGTGGGGACGACGGGCAGCAGCAACGCCGCGCCGAGGGCGATCTCGGCCTTGGACACCATCCTGGTGAACGCGACCGGATCCATGCCCTTGAGGAAGGGATAGGTGCCCGCCGCCATGCCGTGGACCCCGGCGGCGGCCTCCTGGTCCGGGTTCCGCTTGCCGAGCCCCGAGTTGAGGATGAACGCGCCGGTGGCCAGCCGCACCGGCAGCTGGTGGGTTCGTGTGACGATCCGCATGGTCCCCGCCTACCCCGTCGCGCGGGGAGGCGCGCATCGGCGGCCGGGGTTTGCGGAAACCTTTAGCGGCCCCTGCGTGCCTTCTCGTACGCGTCGATGATGCGGCCGAGCTGCGCGAACTTCTCGGTGTAGGAGACCGGGTAGACGCCGGGCGGGGTGGCCTGGCGGTTCGGGTCGACGTACTGGGTGCCGAGGTTGGAGAGCACGACGATGACGTAGTGCCGTCCGCCCCTGCCCGGCAGCGCCCGCACGATGCCCGCGTCACCGGCGGCGTTGTTCCCCCAGCCGGTCTTGTGGGCGAACGTGACCTCGGCCTGCTCGTTGCAGGGGCGCACGTCGCGGCCGAACCGCTGGCCGTTGACGGTGACGGTGCCGTCCGCGCCGATCCAGCGGGACGCCGTCAGGTGCGGAATGCCCGGCGCGGGGTACTCGGCGCCGCAGCGGTTGGTGTTGGACAGCATGTCGTTGAAGCCCTGCTGCCCCAGCAGCTCACGGAACACGCGGCGGGACTCCGCGCTCAGCACCGAACGCGTCACCGGGCTGCCGTCGGGCGCGGTCCACACCCGGCCGGGCGCGCCGTTCACCAGGGTCAGCAGCTTGGCGGTGTCCAGGGACGACATCGTGATCTCGTTGGACCAGCGGCCCCCGTTGGCCGGGCGGGTGCCCTTGAGCTGGAGGGTCTCCAGGCCGAGGTCCTGGAACGTCCGGTTGAGCGGGTCGATGCCGCCCTTGTCGTGCAGCAGCTTGATCAGCGCGCAGGAGGCGGCGTTGGACGACCAGGTCAGCGACTCGTCGAGGTACTGCCGGACGGTCTTGCTCGTGGCCCCGCCGCACAGCGGGCTCACCGGTTCGGGCCGGTAGTCGTAGGTGCCGTCCAGGCTGATCTTGCCCTGGTCGACGAGGCGGAACACGCCGAACGCGACCATCAGCTTCATGACGGACGCCGGGTAGGCCAGCATGTGGTCGATCGGGGCCTGCTCCCGGCCCGGGACGACGTCGATGGTGCCCCGGCCCTTGTTCTGGTACCAGCCGGAGTCCTCCCACTGCCGCCACCGCACGGCCTTCGTGGTCAGGTTGCGGTCGACCGGAACGACGATGCCGTCCTTGTAGAGCGGGCTCATCAGCACGGTGCCGGACGAACGCGGACGCCCCCACCGGTCCAGCTCGATGACGGTCGCGTCGATCTGGGGCTGCTGCACGATCGGCTGCGGGTCGGCGTTGGCGAACAGGTCCCGGTGGCCGTTGCGGCGTTCCTTGTCCACGCCTCCGGAGAGGGCGCGGGCCTGTGGTGAGGCGGGCGGCGCCTGGTCGAGGACCTCCTGGAAACGCAGGTCCCGCATCGTCCGCCGGAGCTTGTCGGCGACGTCCCCCTTGCCCGGACGGTGCTCGGGCGCCCGCGCGGCGGCGGGCCCGCCGGTGGCCCCCAGCACGGCGGTGAGCGTCACCAGCCCCACGGCGCCCTTCATCCACGCTCGCAACGTCGTGGCCCCTCTCCCCGAAGATCCCCGATGGTGATCATGAGTTTAGGGGCCTTACTTATTGCCTGCCGGGATTCGTCACAAATGCCGGTACATGATGTGCAGGCCCACGTACCCGTGCGCCGGATGCCGGAACCCCTCCGGAAGCGTCGTCATCACCGCGAAGCCCAGCGACTTCCACAACCCCACCGCACGCGTGTTCGTCTCCACGACGGCGTTGAACTGCATGGCCCGGAACCCGTCCCGCCGTGCCTGCTCCAGCACGTGCTCCCCGAGCGCCCGCCCCACGCCGCGCCCCGCATGCGCCGGGTCCACCATGAAGCTCGCGCTGGCGATGTGGGAGCCGCCGCCACGGTGGTTGCGGACGCTGTTGGCCGTGCCGAGCACCGTGCCGTCCTCGTCCACCGCGACGAACGTCCGGCCGGGCGGCTCGGGGAACCACATCAGCCGGGCCTGCTCCTCGGTGGTGTCCCGGTTCCAGGTGAAGGTCTCGCCCGCCCGCACGATGCCCTCCATGAACGACCACATCGCGGGCCAGTCGTCACGGGTTGCCTCTCGGATCAGCATCCCGCCAGCATGGAGCCGCGTCATGCCGCGAATCCACGGAATATTCGCTTTCCTCGCGACCACGGCGAACGCAGCATGGGGACATGGAGCCACTGCGGATCATCAAGGGCGACGCCACCAGCCCGCAGGCCAGGGGCCCGAAGATCATCGCCCATGTCTGCAACGACCGGGGCGGCTGGGGCAAGGGCTTCGTGCTGGCGCTGTCCCGGCGGTGGCCCGAGCCCGAACGCGACTACCGGGCCTGGCACCGCACCCGCAACACCAACGACTTCGGCCTCGGCGCGGTGCGGCTCGTCCAGGTGCGCCCCGACACGTGGGTCGCCAACATGGTCGCCCAGCACGGCACCCGGCGGGGCGGCGGCGGCCCCCCGATCCGTTACGAGGCGGTGGACGCCTGCCTGCGCGTCCTCGCCGACCACGCCCTGCGGCTGCGCGCGTCCGTCCACATGCCGCGCATCGGCTGCGGGCTGGCGGGCGGCAGGTGGGAGAAGATCGAGCCCCTCATCGTCCAGGCCCTGTCCGCACGCGACATCCCGGTCACCGTGTACGACCAGTAGGGCTACTTCTCCAGGGACGGGCGTTCCTCCTCGCGTCGGCGGACCTCGCCGTCGCCGTGCGGGGAGACCGGTTCGCGCAGGTCGCGGACGAAGGCGCGGTTGAGTCCCAGGCGGAAGCGGCTCATCCGGCCGCGCGCCTCCACGGGCACCACGCCCTCCCGCTCGGGGCGGCCCAGCGGGATCGCCGCCACCGGCCGTTCGTCGGTGAGGGGCGCGGCGGCCTCCTTGGACAGCGGGGCCTCCAGTTCGCTGAACTGCCCCTCGGGGGCCATCATCACGACGCCGGTCTCCAGGCCGTGCTCGATGAGCTGCCGGTCGCGGCGTTGCAGCCCCAGGCACATCCGGTACGCGACGAAGTAGCCGATGACCGGGCCCAGGAAGATGGTGATCCGGAAGAACCACGTCGTCGCGAACAGCGGGATGTGGAAGGTGTGGGCGATGACGTCGTTGCCGCCCGCCAGCCACAGCACCCCGTAGAAGACGACTCCGGCGACCCCGATGGCGGTGCGCACGGGCACGTCCCGGGGCCGGTCCAGCAGATGGTGTGTGGCCTTGTCCCCGGTGACCCAGCGTTCCAGGAACGGGTACACGGCGAGCCCGGTGAACAGCACCCCGGGCACCACCAGCGCCGGGATGAGCACGTTCATCGGGAACGTGTGCCCCCACAGGTTGAACTCCCAGTTGGGCATCAGCCGCAGCGAGCCCTCCAGGAACCCCATGTACCAGTCGGGCTGCGAGCCCGCGCTGATGGCCCCCGGGTCGTACGGGCCGTACAGCCACACCGGGTTGATCTGCACGAACGTCGCCAGCAGCAGGATCACGCCGAACGTCCAGAACTGGTACGCCAGCGTCTTGGCCACGAACACCGGCAGGAACGGATAGCCCTTCTGCGTGGTGTTGGTGGCCCCCCGCCCGGGGAACTGCGTGTGCGTCTGGTGCCAGGTGAGGACGACCGCGTGCAGCGGAATCAGCGCCGCGAGGATGCCCGGGATCAGCAGCACGTGCACGGTGAACAGCCGGGGGATGATCTGCTCCCCGGGGAACTCGCCGCCGAACAGGAACATCGTCGCGTACGACCCCACCAGCGGCAGCGCCAGCAGCACCCCTTCCAGGATGCGCAGGCCGGTGCCCGACAGCAGGTCGTCCGGCAGCGAGTAGCCGAACAGCCCGTTCAGCAGCACCAGGATGAACAGCGTCACCCCGATCAGCCAGTTGACCTCCCGGGGCTTGCGGAACGCGCCGGTGAAGAAGTTCCGCAGCATGTGGATGAGGATCGCGGCCAGGAACAGCACCGTCGCCCAGTGGTGGACCTGCCGCATCAGCAGCCCGCCCCGGATGTCGAACGAGATGTGCAGCGTCGAGGCGTACGCCTCCGACATCTGCACGCCGCGCAGCTTCGTGTACGAGCCCTCGTAGATGAGCTGTGTCGCGCTGGGCTTGAAGAAGAAGGTCAGGAAGACCCCGGTGAGCAGGATGATGACGAACGAGTACAGCGCGATCTCGCCGAGCAGGAAGCTCCAGTGGTCGGGGAACGCCTTCTTGATGGCCTTGGCGCCGAACTTCGCCCCGCCGAACCGGTCGTCGAACGCCCGGCCGGTGGCGCCGAGCGCCCGTGGGGTACGACCCGCCCGCGCATCCGTCACGCTCATCCCTCCTGACCTGGGAGTACGCGGCGGTCCGTACCCGACGGAGGGTGGCGTGAACGGCACTTTCGGTAACCGTTGCCCCGGGTTCGAGCAATCCTGGAACTCGTCCGTCCCGTGATTCGGCCCGTTCCGTGCGGGTAGGAGGGAACGTCCGCAACTCGCCGTGAGAGGAGGACGGATGGTCCGCAAGAAGATGGAGGGCGACGAGGCGCAGCGCCGCAAGAAGGCACGGGAGGCCCGTGCCGCCGGGTCCACGCCCAGCGCCGAGAACGTCACGACCGGTGCCTCCAAGCAGCGGCACGAACTTCCCAGGCACGACCCCCACCACCACGCCGAACGCCTGGAGAACCTCCAGAAGGGCAAGCAACAGCAACGCGGCCCCCAGCCGAAGCCGGGGTACGGGGAGTTCTCCTCCAAGGGGCGGCGGAGCGGATAGCGAGGGAGCCACCATGAGCACGCCTTCAACCGGGAGCGAACGTCCCGTCCCGCCCACGACGGACAGCACCGCGACCGGCTCCCGGGTCACGACCTCCGAGGAACCGCGTCCGGCGGTCCGCGAGGAGCAGGACTGGGGGATGACCGGCAACACCAGCCACCGCCCCGAGGAGTTCAACCCGGACGACTTCGAGTGACGCACTTCGGGTGACGCACTTCGGGTGACGTGAAGGCCCCGGCCGCCCGCCGGGGCCCCGCGTGGCGTCAGACCGCCTTGAGGAATCCGCCGTCCACGGCGACGTCCGCGCCGGTGGTGCTCGCCGAGCGCGGCGAGGCCAGCAGCACGACCGCGTCGGCGACCTCCTGGGGGTCCACCAGCCGGCCCGTGGTCAGCCCCATCATCTCGGGCACCAGCGTGTCCATCACCGTGTCCCGGTCCGCGCCCGTACGGCTCGCGAGGATGTCGGCGACGCCACCGTCCTCGGTCCACCACGCGGTGCGGACGGGGCCGGGCGACACGGTGTTGACCCGGATCCCGCGCGAGCCGAACTCCTCCGACAGGGCCTTGGCCATGTTGCCGAGCGCCGCCTTGGCCGCCCCGTAGTCCACGTTGATCGGCGACGGCTGCCGGGCGTTGCCCGACGAGACGTTGACGATCGCGCCGCCGCCCCGTTCGAGCAGGTGCGGCAGCGCGGCCCTGATCGCGCGGACCACCGAGAACAGGTTCAGCTCGAACATCGCGCGCCACTCCTCGTCGGAGGCGTCCAGGAACGACGTGCGCGGCAGCGTCACCCCGGGCGGCGGGCCACCGGCGTTGTTGACCAGCACATCCAGCCCGCCGAACTCCTCCACCGCCCGCCGCACGACGAGCGCGGGACCGTCCGGGTCCATCAGGTCCACCGGCACGTGAAGCAGGTCCGGGCCCGCCAGCGCGTCGAGTTCGGCCGTCGGCTTGCGCGACGCCGCGACCACCCGCGCCCCCTCCGCCAGCAGTGTGCGGACGACCGCCAGGCCGATCCCCTTGGACCCGCCCGTCACCACGGCGACCCGGCCGGAAAGCTGCAAGTCCATCGCATGTCCCCTCTTCGCAGTGCGCCCCTTCGTGGAGCGACACCAGCGACGCTAACGAGGGGAGACGCCCCGGCCCCGGCGCCGGTCGGACGGCTATTCCCAGCGGAAATCGGACATGGCGTCCCGCTCCGCTGCCCGGCGGTCCACGAGGTACGGTGAATCGCGTTCGCTGATCAGGGAGCCCCGTGTCCGCCACGCCAGACCCCGACTACGACGAGGTGCTGCTCCGGTTCGTCGAGCGGTTCGCGATGCTGCTCCATGACATCGAGCTGCCCCGGATGCCCGCCCGCGTCTTCGCGTACGTGCTGGCCGACGACGCCGAGAGCTACACGATCGCGGAGCTGGCCGAGGGACTGCGAGTGAGCCCGGCGGCGGTCTCCACGGCCGTACGGCACCTGGTCCAGATCGGGCTGCTGGGCCGCGAGCGCCGTCCCGGCACGCGCACCGACCACTACCGCGTGTACGACAACGACGTCTGGTCCGCGATCACCCTGCACCGCATGCCGGTGTTCGACCGCTACGAGGAGTGCCTCGCCGAGGGCGTCGCGCTGCTCGGCACCGAACGCCCCGGGGGCCGCCGCATCCTGGAGACCCTGGAGTACTACCGGTTCCTGCGCGCCGAGACGCCCCACCTGGTGGAACGGTGGAAGGAGTACCGCAGGCGGCACGGCCTGGGCGCCGACGGAGGATGAAATAGCCTCCGGCCGGGAACGGTTGTCGATCGGCGGACGATGATCGACGACGGAGGTACGGCATGGAGCTGGGACGGGTCGGCGTCTGGGACATCGGGCTGCGGTCCGACGACCCGGGGGCGCGGGACAGGATCCTCGACGCGGCACGGGAGCTGGAGGATCTCGGCTACGGCGCCATCTGGCTCGGCGCGAACCCGGGGGTCGGCCACGCGCGCACGATCATCGAGGCGACCTCGCGGATCGTGGTGGCCACCGGCATCCTCAGCATCTGGGAGCACGAGCCCGAGGACGTCGCCCGCGAGCACCTCGCGCTGGCCGGGGACCATCCGGGCCGGTTCGTGCTGGGCCTCGGGGTCAGCCACGCCCCGCTGGTCGGCGAGCGCTACCGCCGCCCGCACGCCGCGATGGTCGACTACCTCGACCGGCTCGACGCCGCCGGGGTCCCCGCCGCCGACCGGGTGCTGGCGGCGCTGGGCCCGAAGATGCTGGCCACCGCACGGGACCGGGCCGCCGGGGCGCACCCGTACTTCGTGACCGCCGACTACACCCGGCGGGCCCGCGCGGCGCTGGGCGAGGGGCCGCTGCTGGCCCCCGAAGTGAAGGTCGTGCTCGACTCTGACACCGACCGCGCCCGCCAGGCCGCCCGCGAGCACTTCGCGTACTACCGGGAGCTGCCGAACTACACCCAGAACATGCTCCGCCTCGGGTTCTCCGAGGAGGACCTCGCCGACGGCGGCAGCGACCGGCTCATCGACGCGTTCTTCGCGATCGGTGACGTGGAGGCCGCACGGCGGCGGGTCGCCGAGCACTTCGAGGCCGGGGCCGACCACGTGACGCTCCAGGTCGTCGGCGACCTCAGCGGAGCCCTGCCGCTGGAGGCGTGGCGTGCGCTGGCCCCGCTGACCCGGGAGTTCTGACCGTTCAGCGGGGGCGGCGCAGCACCCGGGGGCGCACCTTGCCCAGGCCCTGCAACGGGCGGGGACGCAGGCCGGAGATGTCGTAGCCCTCCTCGGCGACGGCGGTGGCCAGCTCCCCGTCCACCAGGACCGTCCCCGGGTAGGCGATGGAGGTGAGCCGCGCGGCGAGGTTCACCGGTGTGCCGAAGTAGTCACCGAACCGCTGGATCACCTCCCCGTAGGCGAGACCGGCCCGGACCTGGGGGAAGTCCGGGTCGGTCTCCCGCCGTGAGGCCAGCGTCAGGGCGATCTCGGCGGCGGCGCCCGGGGCGTCGGCCACGAAGAAGACCTCGTCGCCGAGCGTCTTGACGAGATGGCCGCCGTGGTCGGCGATCACCTCCGCCGCGGTGGCCTCGAACCCCTCGACGAACGCGGCCAGCTCCTCGCCGTCCATCCGGCGGCTCATCCGGGTGAAGGAGACCACGTCGGCGAACCCGGCGGCCAGGAGGGCGACGCCGCTGGTGGGGTCGGCGGTGGCGGCGGCGGTGGTGGACACCGACCGCAGGCTGGCGGCGGCGAGCTGCCGCCGCCAGCCGTGCAGCATCAGCCGCTCGAAGGCGGGCCGCAGCTCCTCGGTCGCGGCCAGCGCCAGCGACACCAGCTCCTCGGTCACCGGCTCGTCCGGGGGGAGCTCCTCGCCCAGGCGGCGCAGCCAGGCCCCGCCGACCCAGGTGGCCATCCGGCCCATCGTCTGGCCGACGGCGCGGGCCAGGTGCAGCACCATCTCCTCGTCGACCAGGTCGCTCTGCAGCAGCTCGCCGATCTCGCGGAGGGCGGCCATGTCCTCGTCGGTGAAGGCCACCTGGCCCTCGGCCGGGGTCGGGAAGCCCAGCGCCCGCCAGATCCCCAGCCCCAGGTCCAGCGGCAGGCCGGACTCCTTCTCGGCCTCCTCGCGGGTGTACCGCAGCGGCCCCCCCAGCAGGGTCTCCTCGATCTTCTGCTCGGCGGACCGCGTTGATGTCATGATGGAATCCTTCCCCGATGACTGTGCCATGAAATGATGGCACAATCATCGAGCGTAAGATCGGAGCGGTCAAGGAGAGGCGAACCACCGGCATGGCCGACTACCGCATCGACGAGCTGGCCCACGAGGCCGGCACCACCGTCCGCAACATCCGCGCCTACCAGGACCGCGGCCTGCTGCCCCCGCCCCGGCTGGAGGGCCGGGTCGGCTACTACGACGACACCCACCTGGCCCGGCTCCGCCTGATCGGCAACCTGCTGGCCCGCGGCTACACGTTCGCGATCATCAAGGAGCTGGTGCACGCCTGGGAGCACGGCAAGGACGTCAGCGAGGTCCTCGGGCTGGAGAAGGTGCTCACCGACCCCTGGTCCGACGAGCTGCCCGGCCAGGCCAAGGTCGAGGAGCTGGTGGCCACCTTCGGCCGCGGCCTCACCGAGGAGGAGGTCGCCCCGTTCCTGGACCGCGCGGTCGCGCTCGGCCTGATCGAGCCGGACGGCGACCACTTCCGGGTGCCGAGCCCCCGGCTGCTGCACGTCGGGGCCGAGCTGGTCGAGGCGGGCATCCCGCTCGGCGCCGTGCTCGACATCGCCGAGCGGATCCGCGACGACTGCGACGTCATCGCCCAGCGGTTCGTGGACCTGGTCAACGACCACGTCTTCGACCGGATGAGCCCCGACCCGCTGCCCGGCGGCGAGGAGGTCCCGCAGCTCGCCGCGATCGTCCGGCGGATGCGCCCGCTGGTGCGGATGGTGGTCGACCCGTTCATCGCCCGCGCCATGGAGGTCCGGGTGCAGGAGGCGCTGGGCGCCCGGCTGCAGCTGATCGCCGAGCACCTGGCGGCCGGGCCCGCCCAGCCCGCCCAGCCCGCCGAGCCCGCCGGCTGAGGCTCAGCCGAGCGCGAACTTCCAGGTCACCTTGACCTCGTGCCGGACGCCCTGCCGGTCGACGACGGTGATGGTGCCCTCGCCCGGCAGCACGATCAGCGGGCGCTCCTTCATCTCCACGCGCAGGTCGAACGTGGTGCCCGCGGCCAGCGTCCCGTCGGTGTGGGAGACCGTCAGCCGCTCGTCGTCGGACTGCGCCGTCCATCCCACCGGCCCCAGCTCGGCCTTGAGCGTGATGGTCGCGCCCTCACGGTCGAGCACCACCGTGGCCGGGCCGACGGTCAGCTTGCCCGGGGTCGGCTTCGGCGACGGCGAGGGCGACGGGGGGCGCGGGCCGTTCGGCGGCAGGGGGGCGGGCGCGGGCGGCACCGACGGGTCCCACGGCCGCTGCCCGCCGTGCGGGCCGTCGTTGTGCGGGCTCGGCGGGACCGGGCCCTGCGGGTCCCCGGGGCGGGACCCGGGCGGGGCGAGCGCCGCCGGGCCGCCGCTGTGCCGCCCGTCCGACGCCTCCTGCCGCACGTCCCCGATGGACGGCTGCGGACGCGGGTCGAACGGGAACCGGATGTCGGAGCTGACCGGGCTCATCATCATGATCGCCGCGAGCGCGGTGAGCAGCGCCCCGGCCGCCCCGCCGCCCACGAACAGCCAGCGCCGCGTGTAGGTGGACGGCACGTCCGGCTGCCGGGGCATGCCCTCGGGGGTCAGGCCGCCGCCGCGCGCCGCGATGTCGGCGCGGTGCCCGGCCAGCTCGGGATCGGTCGCGGTGTGCACCACCCGGTGCCGCAGCGCGGCGGGCAGCACCGGCACCGGCGCCAGCTCCAGCAGCGCCGCCGCCGTCACCCGGTCGCGCCGCCCGCAGTCGGCGCACTCGTCCACATGCCGGGCCAGCGCCGGATCCACGCCGCCGTAGAAGGCCCCTGGAGCCCTGCGGCGCCCCCGCCGGACCCCGGCCCCGGGGGCCCGTCCCTCGGGCCTTGATCGCCTTCTGGGGCC
>DATADI010000526.1:0-3797 GCA_036258615.1 Thermomonospora sp.
GGAGCCCGTCCCCGCCGACGCGCCCCCGGTCGACCTGACCAAGGACGGGCGCGGGGGCCGCCGCGCCCTGCCCAAGCCGTCCCTGGCCCCCGGCGACCTCCTCGCCGACCCCCGCGTCCGGCGCTGGGCGCCTCGCGTCGGCGTCGCGCTGCTCGTCGGGCTGCTCGTCACCCCCGTGTTCGGCCTGCGCGGCGGCCTCGGCCTGGCCGCCCTGCTGCTGGTGGCCGACGCCTGGCGGCGTTCCCGCCGCAGCTCCAGCGTCGTCGCCTGGCAGAAGTCCTCCGCGGCCGAACGCCGCACCGAACGGCAGCTCCGCTCCCTCGCCAAGAACGGCTACCGCATCCTGCACGCCCGCGCCGTCCCCCGCGACGACGAGGGCGTCAGCGACGGCAAGATCGACCACCTGGTGGTCGGCCCCAGCGGCGTCTACGCCATCGACTCCGAGAAGTGGGACCGCCGCCTCCCCGTCCGCACCCTGTCGCACCGCAAGCTCTTCCACGGCCCCTTCAACAAGAAGGACCGCCTCGACGAGGCCCGCTGGGAGGCCAAGCAGGCCAGCAAGATGCTCACCCAGCAGGTCGGCTTCGAGGTCCCCGTCCAGCCCTCGGTGGCCATCTACGGCCCCTCCATCCCCTGGAAGGTCATGCGGGTCCGCGACGTGGACGTCTACGCGGGCAACCGCGCCCGCGCCTACCTGCGCCGACGGCCCAAGATCCTCACCGAGACCGACGTCCAGCGCATCTACCAGGCCGCCGAGGCGGCCCTCCCCCCGAAGTACCCGAGCTAGCCGTGGGGCGCGGCGGGTAGCATCGAGGGACGACTCCGGCCGCACACGACCTCTGTGGGCCGGGCCCAGCGCCGCGATCCGCCGCTGCTCCACCGCCAGGCCACGACCGGCCCGAACACCTGCGTGTCGGCCGTACGATCGTGGCATCGCTCGACGAAGGTTGGGAGAGGTCCCCATGCCACCGCTCAGGTCACGTACCGTCACGCACGGCAGGAACATGGCGGGCGCGCGCGCCCTCCTCCGCGCCACCGGGGTGGCGCGGGAGGACTTCGGCAAGCCGATCGTCGCGGTGGCCAACAGCTTCACCCAGTTCGTGCCCGGCCACGTGCACCTGCGCGAGGTCGCCGACGTCGTCGCCGGGGCCGTCCGCGAGGCGGGCGGGGTGCCGCGCGAGTTCAACACCATCGCGGTCGACGACGGCATCGCCATGGGCCACGACGGGATGCTGTACTCGCTGCCGTCCCGCGAGCTGATCGCCGACGCGGTCGAGTACATGGTCGAGGCCCACCGCGCCGACGCGCTGGTCTGCGTGTCCAACTGCGACAAGATCACCCCGGGGATGCTGCTGGCGGCGCTGCGGCTGAACATCCCGACCGTGTTCGTGTCCGGCGGGCCGATGGAGGCCGGCAAGCCGGTCGGCGGCACCGGGCACAAGCTCGACCTGATCGACCCGATGATCGCCTCCGCCGACCAGTCCGTCTCCGACGAGACCCTGGCCGAGATGGAGGAGAACGCCTGCCCGACCTGCGGGTCCTGCTCGGGCATGTTCACCGCCAACTCGATGAACTGCCTCACCGAGGCGATCGGGCTGGCGCTCCCCGGCAACGGCACCGTCCTGGCCACCCACACCGCCCGCAAGCGGCTCTACCAGGACGCCGGGCGGCGGGTCGTGGAGATCGCCAAGCGGTACTACGAGGACGACGACGCCTCGGTGCTGCCGCTCAGCATCGCCACCCGCGACGCCTTCGAGAACGCGATGGCGCTGGACGTGGCGATGGGCGGCTCCACCAACACGATCCTGCACCTGCTGGCGGCGGCGACCGAGGCCGGGGTCGACTTCGGTCTCAAGGAGATCGACGAGCTGTCCCGCCGGGTGCCCTGCATCTGCAAGGTCGCCCCGGCCACCGCCAAGTACCACATCGAGGACGTCCACCGCGCCGGGGGCATCCCCGCCCTGCTCGGCGAGCTGGACCGGGCCGGGCTGCTGCACCGCGACGTCCCCACCGTCCACTCGGCCACCCTCGGCGAGTTCCTGTCCCGCTGGGACGTCCGCTCCCCCGACGCCGACCCCGAGTCGGTCGAGCTGTGGCACGCGGCGCCCGGCGGCGTCCGCACCACCCGCGCCTACAGCCAGTCCAGCCGCTGGGACGACCTGGACCTCGACCGCGAGCAGGGCTGCATCCGCGACGTCGAGCACGCCTACACCCGCGACGGCGGGCTGGCCGTCCTGTACGGCAACATCGCCCCCGACGGCGCGATCGTGAAGACCGCCGGGGTCGAGGAGTCACTGTGGACCTTCGAGGGCCCGGCGGTGGTCTTCGAGAGCCAGGACGACGCGGTCGAGGGCATCCTCGGCGGGAAGGTCAAGGAGGGCGACGTCGTCGTCATCCGCTACGAGGGCCCCAAGGGCGGGCCGGGCATGCAGGAGATGCTCTACCCGACCTCGTTCCTCAAGGGCCGGGGCCTGGGCAAGGCGTGCGCGCTGATCACCGACGGCCGGTTCTCCGGCGGCACCTCGGGCCTGTCCATCGGCCACGCCTCCCCCGAGGCGGCGGCCGGCGGCGTCATCGCACTGGTCCAGGACGGCGACCGGATCGTCATCGACATCCCCCGCCGTTCCCTGGAGCTGGACGTCCCGCAGGACGAGCTGACCGCCCGCCGCGAGCGGCTGCTGGCCGAGCTGGGCCGCTACCGGCCGCGCGACCGGCAGCGGAAGGTCAGCGCGGCGCTCCAGGCGTACGCCGCGATGGCGACCTCCGCGTCCACGGGGGCCGCCCGCGACATCACCCAGCTCGCCGGTCAGTGACCCGGCAGTCGTCCGGCGCGCTCACCGGGTTGCACCGCACGGTCACGAAGCCGGGCAGCGCGGCGAAGTAGCGGGTGCCGAACCGCGCCGCCATGCCCGGCACCGGGTAGTCGGTGCTCACCCACTGGGCGCCGCTGGCCAGCGCGGCGTCCCGCCTGCGGGTGTCGCCGTTGCGGGCCTGCACGGTGTCGGCGTCGGCGCGGGTGCGCACCAGGTAGCCCCGGGCGACCAGCGACCGGATGTCGGCCGCCCACGGGTCGTTGCGCTTGACGAACGCGGCGTCGGGGCGGCCCGGCTCGGAGGCGGTGAACATCACCCGCCCCTCCAGGTTCGGGTTGCCCCGCACGTAGCGGTCGCGGTGCTCGGCGGTGTTGTCCATCAGGAACATCACCTTGCCCCGCGCCGCCCGCAGCGTGGGCCAGCCGCCCGCCAGGACCGACTGCTCCAGGGTGCGGCCCGGTCTGCGCACGTCGTCCGGGGTGATCAGGTCGCGGTCGTCGAACACCGACCGGATCTCCCGCTCCACGCCCAGCAGCCGCTCGCGCGTCCAGGTGTGCAGCGGGTCGAGCGGCTCCTTGAACTCCAGCAGGATCGCCACCGGCTCGTGCCCGCGGTTGCGCCGCGACCAGACCGCGACGTCCTCCAGGCAGTCGGTGAGGGTGAGGCAGGTGCTGCGGTAGTCGACCCCGGCGATGTGCAGGACCTTGGTGCCGGGCTCGTTCATCCGGTCGTCGTAGGCGGGCCGCTGCCCGCTGAGCGCCCGGATCGGCGGGCGCGCGTAGCGGCCGCCGTGCGGGTCGGCGAACAGGTCCAGCTCGATCTGCCGGACGTGCTGGCGGGCGAACTGGCGGCCGAGCGGCACGTGGCTGTACTGGAGCGCCTGGCCCCGGGTGCCCAGCAGGGACATCAGCCGGTACTCCGCCGGGCTGGGTTCGCGGTGGTAGCTGTTGTGGGTCCCCAGGAACTGGAGCTGGTCGAGGCGGG
>DATADI010000527.1:0-3302 GCA_036258615.1 Thermomonospora sp.
GGGGCCCCGCGCCGCCGTCCCGGCCCGGGGGCGCCCAAGCGCCCGCGCGGCGGGACCGCGCCGTCGGGTGAGCGGGGACGGCTGGTCATCAGCGACAACGACTGCCAGCGGGTGGTGGCCCCCATCAGCCGGACCTGTCACATCAGGCTCACCGCCGTCGGCGGGCCGGTGCGGTGGGCGGTGTCGTCGGTCAACTCCAGCCTGGCGCGGATGTCCGCCTCCGGCAGCGGGCTGCTGAGCGCGGGCCGTTCCACCACGGTGGCGGTGACGGTGAAGCCGACCGTGAGCTGCTACGCCCGTGGGTTCGGCAACGGCAGCGTCCGGTTCGCGCCGGGCGGGGTCGCGAGCGTGTCGTACACCTGCTGGTAGCCGGGCCGCCCTCGGCCGGACGGCCGGGGGCGGATCATGCCACAGGGTGATGCCGGTGGCGCCGGCGGCGGCCTACGGTGGGTGGCATGGGCCGAATACTGCTGAAGGTCGCGGGAATCGGGCTGGCCGTATGGCTGGCCGTCACGGTCGTGGGCGCGATCCTGTCCACGCTCAAGACGTTCTTCTTCATCGGGCTGGTGGCGGCCGTGGTGATGCTGGTCGTCACCCTGCTCGCCAAGTCGGGCGGACGGCGCTGACCTGCCTCTTGTGCGCAAGTGATCGCTTATCGCAGGATGGGGGTCCGATCCGCCGGCCGATGGTGAAGGGACCCCCATCATGCAGGCACTGACCGACGTGCTCCGCGAGCGCGCACAGGCCGTACCGGACAAGGTCGCGTACTTCTACGGCGACCGTGAGATCACCTATCGGGAGCTGGACGAACGGGTCGACCGGGTGGCCGCCGCGCTGCACGCGGCCGGTGTCGGGCCCGGCGACCGCGTCGCGATCCTCGACAAGAACTCCCTGGAGTACGTCGAGCAGCTGTTCGGCGCCGCGCGCATCGGCGCCGTGCAGGTCCCCGTCAACTACCGGCTGGCCCCGCCCGAGGTCGCCTTCATCGTCAACAACGCCCGCGCCAAGGTGTTCGTGGTCGGGCCCGAGTTCGTGCCCGTCCTGGACGCCGTCGCCGGGGACCTGGAGCACACCACGCACCTGGTGGTCATCGACGGCGACGGCACCGCCGAGCCCCGCCTCGACTACGCGAGCTGGATCGCCGCGCACGACTCCGCGCCGCCCGCCCACGAGGCCGCCACCTCCGACGTCTTCGTCCAGCTGTACTCGTCGGGCACCACCGGGCGGCCCAAGGGCGTCATGCTCACCCACGACAACTTCCTGTCGGTGCTGCCGAACACCGGCGAGCTGTGGGGCATCGACGACGACACCCGGCTGATGGTCGCGATGCCGATGTACCACATCGCGGGCAACGCGCTCACGGTGTGCGTGGTGTACGACGGCATCACCGGCGTCATCTCGCGGGAGCCCGACCCGGTCGGCATCGCCCGCGACATCGAGCGGCGCAGGGTCACCCACATCTTCCTGGTGCCGGTGCTGCTGCTGTTCTGGCAGAGCATGCCGGAGGTCGCCGAGTGCGACCTGTCCAGCCTGAAGGTGCTGCTGTACGGGGCGTCCCCGATCAGCCAGGAGGTGCTGCGCGGGGCGCTGAAGCTGCTGCCGGGCACCGGGTTCCGCCAGGTGTACGGGCTGACCGAGACCACCGGGGCGATCACCTCGCTGCCGCCGGAGGACCACGACCCGGACGGCCCGAACGCGCACCGGCTGGCCAGCGCCGGGGTGCCCAACGCGGGCACCGAGATCCGGATCGCCGACCCGGCCACCCTGGAGGACGTGCCCACCGGGCAGGTCGGCGAGATCCTGGTGCGCTCCCCGCAGAACATGAAGGGCTACTGGGACCTGCCGGACGCCACCGCCGCCGCGCTGCTGGACGGCGGCTGGTTCCGCACCGGCGACGCCGGATACCTGGACGAGGACGGCTACCTCTACATCCACGACCGGGTCAAGGACATGATCATCTCCGGTGGGGAGAACATCTACCCGGCCGAGGTGGAGAACGTCCTGATGGGCCATCCCCAGGTCGCCGACTGCGCGGTCATCGGGGTGCCGAGCGAGAAGTGGGGCGAGACCCCCAAGGCCGTCGTCGTGAAGGCCGGGGAGGTCACCGAGCGGGAGCTGATCGACTACTGCCGCGAGCGCCTCGCCCACTTCAAGTGCCCGACCTCGGTGGACTTCACCGACGCGATCCCCCGCAACCCCACCGGCAAGGTCCTCAAGCGGGAGCTGCGCCTGCCGTACTGGGAGGGCCACGACCGCGCCGTCCACTGATCCACCAGAATGTCCGGGCATGCGCGTCGTGACCTGGAACGTGTGGTGGCGGTTCGGGCCGTGGGAGCGCCGCAGGGAGGCGATCCTCGCCGTCCTGCGGGACCTGCGGCCCGACCTGGTGGGGCTCCAGGAGGTCTGGGGCCCCGCCCCCGGCCGGGACGGCGCCGGGAACCTCGCGGAGTGGCTCGCCGACGGGCTGGGCCTGCACTGGGTCTGGGCCGCCTCGCACGCGTCCGAGCGCTGGCACCGGCGCGCGGGCGGCGACGCGACGTACGACGTCGGCAACGCCGTCCTCAGCCGGTGGCGCATCGGGCGGCACGAGGTGGTCCGGCTGCCGAGGTCGGAGGGGCAGGACGGCCAGTTCGCGCTGCACGCCATGGTGGACGCACCGGGGTACCGGGTCCCGTTCTTCACCACGCACCTGAACTCCGAGCCGCACGGGTCGGCGACGCGCTGCGCGCAGGTGCGGGCGCTGGCCGAGTGCGTCGCCGCGCGCCGTGACGGGACGCCGTTCCCGCCGGTCGTCACCGGGGACTTCAACGCGCTGCCGGACTCCGACGAGATCCGGCTGCTCGGCGGGTTCCGGACGGCGCCGCCGGTCCCCGGGCAGGTGTTCATGGACGCCTGGGACTACGCCGATCCGGCCGCTCCCTCGGCGACCTGGGACAACGCCAACCCGTTCACCGCGCGGACCCTGGAGCCGAACGGGCGCGTCGACTACATCCACGTGGGCCTGCCCGGACCGGGCGGCCTCGGGCACGTCCGCGCGGTACGGCGGGCCGGTGACGCGCCGGTCGATGGGGTGTGGCCGTCCGACCACGCGGCGGTCGTCGCCGAGCTGGCCGACACGCCGCGCTGACCGCCCTCAGCAGCGGCGGACGACGACGCGCCCGGAGTCGCCCGGTGACGTCAGGCACGGAACCTACCGGGCGTCACCGACGAAAGGGGCCGCCCTCACACGGAGGACGGCCCCGGCAACAGGGAACGGTCATACGCCCGCGGTCTCCTCGGCGGCCGCCTCCCCGGCGCCCGCC
>DATADI010000528.1:0-2195 GCA_036258615.1 Thermomonospora sp.
CATTACGGTTGTAGATCGTTTGCGCCGGTGGGATGCTGGCAGGGAGGCGATCCTTCATGCCGAAGTTGCTGTTTGCCCGCCCGCCCGCGGACGCGGAGGAGGAGCGCAAGGTTCGCAAGCTGGCCGGGTCGCGACACAATGCCGCGGAGTTAGCGATCTGGTGATCAGGTCCAGGAGGTGGCCGGGGTCGGCGTGTCGCTCTCCTGGGGCGGGGACGGGGCCGGTGGCGGTGGTGGGGCGAGGGCGTAGCTGCCGGCGTTGGTGCGGGTGATGAACCCGAGGCGGGTCCATTCGGCGAGTTGGGTGAGCATGTTGTGCCTCGGGATTTGCAGTGTCTGGGCGAGCTCGGCGCCGCTCCAAGGTCGGCGGGGCTGGCCGCCCAGCAGCGCGGTGACACGTTCGCGGCGGGTCGGCGCTCGGGGAGCGCGGGGTCGGTGGGGAGCCCGTCGGGGTCGGGGCGTCGGGTCCAGGGGCGGGGTATGGATGAGGACGTCGATCGCGGTGACGGCCGTCGGTGCCGCGGGGCGGCCGTCGTCCCGGTTGAGGTAGCGGGAGGTTGCGCACTTGACCTTGCGGGCGCTGTAGCGGGCCCGGCGGGCGGGCAGCAGCGTGGCCAGCACGGCCCGGCCGATGACCCCGAGCAGGTCGGTGGGTTCGGCGGGGTCGGGGCAGATCCCGGCGGCGGCGGTGAGCTGGTCGCGGGCGGCGTGCAGGGCGGTGGTGAAGCTGGCCCGGTCCGGATCGGTGCCCGGGCGGGTCTCGACCGCGTCGACCATGGCCATGCGCACCAGCTGGTAGAGCGTCAGCAGCGCCCACACCTCTTGTTCCAGCCCGGCCCGGTCCCCGGAACGCAGCACGTGCCCGTCGAGCATCGTGTGGCGCAGCGCCAGGAAGGCCGACTCGATCTCCCAGCGTTCGTGGTAGAGCCGAATCAGCGCGTCGGCCGGGTAGCGGTGGGGGTCGAGCAATGTGGTGATCAGCCGGTAGCGATCCCCCACCGCGGTGCCGTCGGCGCCGCGCATCGTCACGTCGGCCTCGATAACCCGCACCGCCAGCCCGTCGAGATCCGACAGGTAGGAGCCATCGGGCAGGTGCGTCAGGACCGGTGGGACGCGCTGGGACCGAATCCGAACCAGCAGCATCGCCCCGGTGCGGTGGACCGCGGTCAGGAAGGTCGCGGCGTCGAAGCCCCGGTCCAGCAGCACCAGCATGCCCGGGCCCAGCAGCGGCAGCGGCCGCAGCGCCAGCGTGGCCTCGTCCCGGTCGCCGGCGGCGCCGATGGTGGCGCCGAGCAGGCCGCGGGTGCCGGTCTCGGCCAGGCACATCAACCGGAGCGTGGGGTAGCCGGCAAAGCCCATCCGGTAGCGGATGCGGCCCATCCAGGAGCGGTTGCGGGCGGTGTCGGGCACCTTGAGCGAGTTGAGGCCGTCGAAGGCGACCGTGCGCAGCCCGGCAAAGCGGGTCCCCGGGGTGCGGGGCTGGGCCAGCGGCCCGGCGACCACCTCGAACAGCGCCCGGAACGGGGCTGGCCCGAGCCGGCGGCGCAGCTCCCGCAGCGCCTTCTTCGACACCGCGGGCACGGCCAGCCCGGCGCCGGTCAGCCCGGCGCACAGCTTGGCCCACACCCGGGCGTAGCCGAGCCGGGGAAACAACCCGAGGGCGAGCACGAAATACACCCCCGCCCGCGAGGGCAGCGCCCGGATGCGCTGCTGCACCGTGCGGGTCTGGGCCAGCACGTCGTCGACCAGCTCGAACGGCGGGTAGCGGGTCAACTCGCCGAGATGACCCGGGGCGAACACCCCGGCGGCGACGGTGACCGCGCGGGTCAGGGTGACGGTCGTGGGAGACTGCGCAGGCAACGGGACCTCTGGTGGTAGGGAAGATCGTGACGGGTCCGACCGACCTACCAGGGGTCCCGTCGCCCACTTGATCACCAGCGCGGTGACACACCGCGCCATCGACCAGCGAACCGCTGGTTGCGCCCACCCCAATCAGATGACCTTCCCCCGACCGGTCCCGGGGCAGCCGTTCACAGACGACGAGGAGGAGTGGGGCACGGTGGAGCGCCCGCAGCACAGCGAGGACGAACGACCTCGCGCCGCGAAGAGCGTCGTCCACACCCCCGCCGCCCCGGGAGACACGCCGACCGCCGCTTCCTGGACGCCACCATCGAGCCGCTAACTCCGCGGCATTGG
>DATADI010000529.1:0-3497 GCA_036258615.1 Thermomonospora sp.
CGGCGCAGCGGCCGGGGCCGCCGGGACGGGCACGGGCCGGGCGGGCCGTGGGGGACGCGGAGGCGGCGGCTGGTGGCGACGTGACCTCACCGGCTGGACCATGCCGCAGAAGGCGCAGGTGGGGAGGGCCGTGGTCGCGCCGCACCAGCCGCAGGGGCGGCCGGTGGACAGGCGGGCGGCGCGGCTCAGGGCGCCGGGGTGGCCGCTGAAGGCCACGAACTCGACGTACTTGCGCGTCCCCCAGAAGTCGGGGCTCAGCGGCTGGGCGGCCACCATCGTGACGGAGGCGGCGGCGACGGCGGGCTTGAACGCGGTGTGCAGCCAGGCGCCGTCGGCGTCACCGGCGCTGGCCAGGACGACGACCGGGGCCGGTGGCATGGAGCCGAGCCGGGCGACCGGGTCGCGGTCGGTGATGCGGTGGACGTCGGCGCGTTCCCCGGCGAGGACCATGAACGAGCTGCCGGGCAGGAAGGAGGACAGGTGGGGGCCCAGGCCGGTCTCCACGTGCTCCAGCCGGGCGACGCTGTTGACCCAGGCCCCGGCGACGACCTCGGCCGCCAGCCTGCGGGCCAGGCCGGTGAGCACCCCGGGGCTCACGTGCCGCGCCATGTAGGCGAGCTGGTCGGCGATCAGCGACAGCGCCAGCGGCGGGACGTCCAGCGGGACGGCGGCGACCCGGTCGGTGCGCAGCACGCCGCGCGCCAGCCGGACCAGCCGCTCGGCGGGGTCGGGCCGCCAGGCCGGGTACAGCACCAGGACGGCGCGGTGCTCGCGCAGCGCGGGCACCAGGCGGTCGAGGAAGGCGGTGAGGGAGCCGGGGTCCAGCCGCCCGGCCCGGACCTCCCGGATCACTCCCGAGCTGGGCACGTCCGCCGCCACCAGGATCGCGGTCACCGGCGCCTCGGGCGGTCCATGGGCCTCATCGCACCGCTTCCTCTCCCTTTCCCGGGATGTGCCCGGCACGCCCTCCAAAGTCGACGGCGGCAAGGGGCCAGACGACCATAACCCGGCCGCCGATTTGCACACAAGTGAACGTTTTGCCTGGTCGGTCTACGCCAATTGAACAATGCGGCTCCGCCGTCCCGGCACCACCGCACGTCGCGGGCGGGACCACCGCGCGGGCCGGGCTTCGCGGGGCCCACGGGCCCAACGGCGGGCCCCGGGGATTGGGGCCGTTTTTGGGCCCGTGGACCCATTCTTCGGACGGCCGTCCATTCGCCTCCGGAGGCCCGGTGCGCGCGGCAGAGAGATGTGACATCGCGGGGCGGGTCGCCACCGGCCGCCCGGGAACCGTTCTAGAGTCGGCTTGCCCGGTACATGACGGTGGCCCCCGCACAGTTCAGGGAGACGACGGCGATGACCAACCCCCCCGGCCCGCACCATTCCGGCCCCGGACCAGGTCACGGCCCCGGCCCGGGGCACCCCGGACCAGGTCAGGGCCCGGCCCAGGCCCCCGGGCCGGTCCCTCCCCCGCCGGGCCCGTTCGGGGGCCGGGGTCCCGCCCAGGGGCCCGTCCAGGGCGGGTGGGCCGGTCCCGCAGGCCGGGAGGCGCGCCCGGCTCCCCAGGAGAAGGGCCTGATGGGCGCGCTCCTCGACACGAACTTCAACCACCTGGTCACGCCCAAGCTGATCAAGCTCTGGTACGTCGTCGCGCTGCTGCTCATCAGCCTGCAGTGCCTGGTGTTCCTGCTGCTCGGGCTGTGGATGGTCACCTGGGACGACGGCTGGGCGTGGGGCGTGATGATGGTCGTGGCGGCGCCGCTGGTGTGGCTGTTCGAGGCCCTGCTGGTGCGGATCGTGATGGAGGCGATGGTCGTCCGGTTCAAGGGCGTCGAGCACCTCCGGGTCATCAGGGACAAGATCTGAACCGGCACGTTAGGCTCGCTGCGGACCCAGCATCGACGGAGCGGTAAGTGGCCGAGTTCGAGGACGTCCCGCACCCCACGCGCCGGGACCCCGGGGTGACCCACCGCGATCCGGGCCCCGCCTTGACCCACCGCGACCACGTGCCCGTCCCCACCGGGCAGCCCCCGCTGATCCGGCTGCCCGCCGTGCTGGCCGACCGGTTCACCGTCGCCGGGGAGCTGCCCGTCCAGGGGGCCGAGTCCGACCTGCTGCTCGTGCGCGACGCCGCCGGGACGCCGTACGTGGTGAAGGTGTTCCGGCGGGGCTACGCGGCCGACCGCGACGTGTGGGCCAAGCTGCCCGCCCTGGACTCCCCGCACATCGTCCGGATCCTGGAGACCGGGCACGCCGACGGCCGCGACTACGAGCTGTCGGAGTACGCCCCGGCGGGCAACCTGCGCGCGCTGATGACCGGACCGCTGCCGGAGGACACCGTCGCGGCGGTCGTGGCGCAGCTCGCCGACGGGCTGGACACGCTGCACCGCGCGGGCATCGTGCACCGCGACCTGAAGCCCGAGAACATCCTGGTCACCGCCACCGACCCGGTGACCGTCGCGATCGCCGACTTCGGCCTCAGCAAGGTGCTGGAGCAGAGCGTGGTGTTCGCGTCCTCGTCCCGGACGCTGGCGTACGCCGCGCCCGAGTCGCTGTCCGGGCAGGTGTCCCCGGCGCGGGACTGGTGGTCGCTGGGCATGATCGCGCGGGAGCTGGCCACCGGGCGTCCCCCGTTCGCCGGGCTCAGCGAGACCGTGGTGGTCGACCACCTGGCGACCCGGCCGATCGACAACTCCGACGTCGCCGACCCCCGGCTGCGGCTGCTGTGCCAGGGGCTGCTGGCCCGCGATCCCCGGCAGCGGTGGGGCGCGGCGCAGGTCGCCCGCTGGCTCGACGGCGAGAGCCCGCCGGTGGCCGCCGAACGGCCCGCCGCCCCCGCGCCCGCGCCCGCCGGGCCCGGTCTGCCGTTCGCGGGCCGCCGGTTCACCGAGCGCGGTGAGCTGGCCCGCGCGCTGGTCGAACGGTGGGACGAGGCCGCGCGCTACTTCTTCGCGCGCGGCGAGGCCGGGGAGGCGTGGCGGACGCTGCGCGCGTGGCTGGCGGAGTTCCCCGACGACAGCCGCATCGAGCTGATCGACGCCTACCTCACCACGGCGCTGCCGCCGGAGGTGAAGGTGCTGCACCTGGTCCGCTGGCTCGACCCCGGCCTGCCGCCGCACTTCCTGGGCCGCCGCGTCACCGGCGACGACCTTCCCGGGCTGGCGGCGCTGGCGGGCGATCCGCGTCATCCCGACCACCGCACCGCGTGCCGCATCGGCCGGGCGCTGTGGGAGCACCGCCTGCTGCCCGAGCGGGCGCGGTTCCACGACGCGGGCGAGCTGCGGGCGGTGGACGACCAGTGGCGGGCCCGGGTGGCGGAGTGGAACCGGCTCGCCGGATGGCTGCGCGGCGGCACGCCCGTCCCGTTCCACGGCCTGGTGCGCCCGCCGGACGCCGGAGGCCCCGCCGACGAACCGCCGGTCGTGCTGCTGTCCCTGCTCGCGCTGGCCGCGCGGCCCGACGCGACCGCCGCCTCCCTGGCCGAGGCCGCCGCCCGC
>DATADI010000530.1:0-3167 GCA_036258615.1 Thermomonospora sp.
CACCCGGCTGGTACGCGCGGCGCGCGATGCCGACCAGCGCCGGATCGGGACGCGCGTCCGCCAGCAGGGTCGTGGTGAGCAGCAGTTCGCGCATCGCGTCGGTCAGGTCGGCCAGCCGGTGCCCCTCATGACGCGCCCGCACCGACCGCAGCCCGCGCACCACCCGCAGCGCCGCGGCCTCCGCCCGGTACAGCCCCGCCAGCCGGGCGGTGTGCGCCGCCCGCAGCAACTCCGCCTGCGGCACCGCCCCCGCCGCCGGAACCCCGGCCGCCAGCACGGCCGCCGCCGCCTCCAGCAACCCGGCCGCCGCGGCGACCTGCGCGGGCTTGAGCCCCCCGGATTCCGAACCATCCTGGGAACGCCCGTCGCCCACCCCACGAGCAACCGGGTCCCCGCCCTCGGAGCCCGCGTGCCCGCCCCCGCCGTGGGCACCGCGCCTCTGAGCCCCACCTCCGGTACGACCGTCACCGGCGGCCACCCCGTCCGCACCGACGCCCACAGAGCCACCCCGCCCAACGGCGTCGCCCTCGGACGACCGCCGCCCGGAGGTAGCGTCCCCGGCGTCCGGCGAAGCCCCGACCGACGGAGACCCGGCCTCCGGAAGCCCGCCCGTGGAACCCCCAGGCGTCAGCCCCGACGACGCCTCCTCGCCCTGCGGAGAGGCCCCAGCCGTGGGCGGCGAGGTCTCGGGGGATGGGGGGTCGGCTAGGGGGCAGGCGGTGAGGACGGCGGCGCGGTGGAGGCAGCGGGGGGCCAGGAGGCAGGTGCAGGTGGCCTGGGACGGGTCGGTGATGGTGCCGTGGGGGCCCGGGTGGAGGGTGACGGTGGTGTCCTCGCCGCAGGGGATGGTGAGGGTGCCGTCGGCGGTGACCGTGACGGGGACGGTGGCGTACTGGGCGACGGTGGCGTCCAGCTTGCGGCGCAGGCGGGAGGTGAGGCTCTCCACCGCCGCGGCGACCACGTCCGGGGCGGCGGGCGGGAGGGCGGCGTCGGTCATCGGGGTTCTCCGCGGAGGCGGTCGCCGACCCAGCGGGCCAGGGCGAGGGGGCTGAGCGCCGCGACGGGCATTCCGGCGGCGGCGAGCTGACGGGCGACGGGCTCGGAGTAGCGCGGGGTCCCGGTGTCGTCCAGGGCCGCGCAGCCCATCAGGTGGACACCGGACGTGGTGAGCGCGCGGACCTCGCCGAGGAGCCCGCCCAGGGGGTAGCCCTCCTCGAAGTCGCTGACGACCACGACCAGCGTGCGGCTCGGGACGGTGACCAGGGAACGGGCGTGGGCGAGCCCGGCGGCGATGTGCGTGCCGCCGCCGACGCGTACCTCCAGCAACAGCGACAGCGGGTCGGCGACCCGGTCGGTCAGGTCGATCACCTCGGTGGAGAACGCCAGGAAGTGCGTGGAGAGCGTGGGCACGCCGCCCAGCACGGCGGCGGTGAGGGCGGACCACACGACGGACGCCTCCATCGAGCCGGACACGTCCACCACCAGGATCAGCCGCCAGTCGGCCTCGCGGCGCGAGCGGGTGCTGAACACCGGGCGTTCGGGCACCACCACCCTCCGCCCGTCGTCGAGCGTGCGGGTGTGGGCGAGGTTGGCGCGGAGCGTCCGGGGCAGGTCGAGGCGACCGCCGGGCCGCCGGGTCGGGCGCGGCGTCGCGAGACCGGTCAGCGCGGGACGAAGGCGGGTGGCGAGTTCCTTGGCGAGTTCGTCCACGAGGCGGCGGACGAGCGGGCGCAGCCGGGCGAGTCGCTGTTCGGGCATCCCTCCCGCAAGTGACAGCACCGAGGTCAGCAGTTCGACGGACGGGCGTACGGCGTCGGGGTGCAGTTCGGTGAGCACGTCGGTGCGACCGGCGTCGGCGGCCTGCGCGAGGACCTCCTCCCTGACTTCGGTGCCGAACAGCGCCTCCAGTTCCTCCGCCCATTCACGGGCCGTGGGGAACGACGCCTCACGTCCCGCGCCCGTACCGGGGCCGAAGTCGGCGGACCCTTCACCACGCCCCGCCCCGTACAGCTCGTCGAGGGCCTTGGCGTACGTGCGGGCCCCGGAGGACAGTCGTTCGGTCTCTCGGCCGAGCAGCAGCCGCCACCGGTCGGCGGGGGCGAGCCGCGCGTCGGCTACGGGATCGGGCTTCGACGCGGGGCCCGGCGAGGCCAAGGGCTCGGAGGCCGGAAGAAGCGGCAGACCGAGCGTGTCGAGGGCCTTGAACGCCTCGGTGTCGGCGGCCGTCCACTGGGCGAGCAGTTCGGGGGACGCGTGCAGGTCAAGGTCGAGGCGGTCGCCGACGCGTTCGGTGACCGCGTCGAGCATCCGGCCCCGGGCGGCGGGCGCGAGGACGTCGAAGCCGCCGCGCAGCGCGGGCAGCCGGTCCAGGAAGCCCTGATCAGGGAGCGTTCCGATGCGGTCGATGAGCGGGTCGAGGGCCGTGGGGGCGTTCTGGAGCAGGGGCCCGGCGGCGGTCAGCAGACCGGCCAGGCCGCGAGACAGGCGGCGGCGCGCCTCGGGTTCGGTGGCCGTGTCGATCCACCCGGCGGCGCGGACTCCCAGCGTGGCGGAGTCGTCCAGGTCGAGCAGGACCCGCACGGCCAGCGCCGCGCCCCGGATCATCGGGGAACCCGTACGGGCCAGGGCGCCGAGGGCGTCGTCCATCCGCAGGCCCAGCCGGTGCTCCCCGGCCCGCGTGGCGAGGTCCACGAGGGCGGTGGCGTCCTCGGGCCGGTCGCTGCCCGCCAGGCCGGGGAGCGCGCGCACGGCGGCGTCCAGCAGCGTCGCGGACAGTTCCGCGGCCCGCTCGCGGAGGTCTGGCGTGGTGCCGGGGAGGTGCTCGCGGCGCAGGGCCTCCAGCAGGTCGAGGCCCTCCAGGAGTTCGGGGAGGGTCCCGGTGGACGGGAGGACGTCGGCGAGGTCGGCGAGGCGGGCGGCGACGAGATCGGGCAGGTCGCACCGCGCGGCGGCGCGGAGCCCGGTCAGGACGTGCGCGCAGGTCGCCCCGCCGTCGGCGGTCTCGCGGCGGAACGTCTCGCTGAGCGTGCCCGCCGCCGCCTGGGCGGCCGTGACGCCGCGCACCCCGGCGAGGTCGAGTCGCGCGGGCACCGCCGGGGTCCACGCCAGACGCCACCGGGTGGTCAGCGCGGCCCCGTCGCCCGTGCCGCTCACCGTGACGGGCTCGC
>DATADI010000531.1:0-9969 GCA_036258615.1 Thermomonospora sp.
CCTGGAGTCCCTGCCGGTGCGGGTCGGCATCGGCTGAGCGCTCGACCTCGTCCGTGCGAAAGCCCCGGCGCGTAGCGCGCCGGGGCTTTCTGACGTGGCCGTTCCGAGGCGTGGCGTCCTATGCCAGCCCCTGCGGCAGCGGCTCGCTGCCGAACAGCTCACGCAGCCGGACGAGCGACCGGGTCCGCTCCACCGGGTCGGTGATCAGCGAGACCGCCATCAGCTCCTGCGCCTGCGACCGCTCCAGCAGGTCGGCGAGCTTGGCGCGGACGGTCTCCGGCGAGCCCGACGTCTGGGTCCTGAGGAACCCGTCGAGCCAGGCGCGTTCCTGCGGCGTCCACGGGTGCTCCTCGACCTCCTCCGGGGTGGGGAAGGGCTGCGGCGGGCCGGTCTGCGCCCACAGCAGGGCCGCCGCGGCGGGCGCGGTGAGCCGCCGGGCCTGCTCGTCGGTCTCGGCCACCGTCGCGCCCGCCGCCAGGATCGCGTACGGGTGCGACAGGTACTCCGAGGGCTGGAACAGCCGCCGGTAGAGCTGCATGGCGGGCACCGTGTTCTGCGGGCTGAAGTGGTGCGCGAACGCGAACGGCAGACCCAGCTCGGCCGCCATCCGCGCCCCGTTCTCGCTGGAGCCCAGCAGCCACACCGACGGCTTGGTGGTGAGGACGGGCTGCGCCGACACCCCGTACAGGGCGTGGCCCTCGGGGAAGTCGTTGCGCAGGAAGCCGAACAGCTCCCCGAGCTGCTGCGGGAAGTCGAACGCCTCCCGCCCGCGCGCGTCGAGCCGCAGCGCCTTGGCCACGCCGGGCTCGTGCGGCGGGGTCCGGCCGACGCCGAGGTCGACGCGGTCCGGGTACAGCGCGTTCAGCGTGGCGAACTGCTCGGCGACCACGAACGGCGGGTGGTTGGGGAGCATCACGCCGCCCGACCCGACGCGGATGCGGCTGGTGGCCGCCCCGATCGCGGCGATCGTCACCGGCGGGGAGGAGCTGGCGATGTTGGCGGAGTTGTGGTGCTCGGCCACCCAGTAGCGGGTGAAGCCCAGCTCCTCGGCCTTGCGGGCGTAGTCGAGGGTGGCGCGCAGCACGCCCGACGGGGTCGAGCCGGTGCCGATCGGCATGAGGTCGAGGACGGAGAGCGGGATCCGGGGGAGGGCGGTCATGGAGGCTCCTTCGGGGTGGCCTAGGAGGCGCTTTCGGCGGCGTCCGCCTTGGGGGGCGCCCCCGCCGGGGGCCCGGCGGGGGCGGCCTGGCGGGCGGCGCGGCGTTCGGCGGCGGTGAGCAGCAGCGCGGGCGCGGTGCAGCCGACGGCGATGGCCACCACCCACCAGAACGCCACGCCGAAGCCGGACGCCTGGGCGGCGGGGTCGGCCGCGCCGTCGAGCTGGTTCTGCAGGACCACGGCGAAGATCGCGGTCCCGGCGGAGCCGCCGATCCGCTGGCCCACGTTGATCTGGACGGTGGCGTCGGGGATCTTCATGGGCGAGATGGCCCGGTAGGCCGCGGTGACGGCCGGGATCGCGCAGGCCCCGACGCCGAACCCGCGGACGACCATCATCGCGCCCAGGAACCAGTAGGAGGTGTCGGCGTCGATGAACGTGAACGGGACGGTGCCGACGATGCTGATCGCCCCGCCGAGCAGGGTGGCCTTGCCGCTGCCGAGCTTGTCGGTGAGCTTGGCGCCCGCGAACATCGCGACCGCCACGCCGACGCCCTGCGGGATCAGCAGCAGCCCGGTGGAGACCGCGTCCTCCTGCCGGACGATCTGGAAGTACAGCGGCATCAGGATGATGGCGCCGAAGACGGCCGCGCCGAGGCAGAAGTTGGTGATCGAGGCCGCGCCGTAGACGGGGCTCTTGTAGAGCCGGATGTCCATCAGCGGCTTCCTGGCCCGCAGCTGCTGGAGGACGAACCCCACCAGCAGCACCGCGCCCGCCACGATCGACCAGATCACCAGCGGCGACCCGGCCTCGCCCTCCGCGCCGATCTGCGCCAGCCCGTAGGTGATCGCGACGCTGCCGCCGGTGATGAGCACGACCCCGGCCACGTCCAGCGGCCCGGCGTCGGTCGGCTGGTCCGGCTCCAGCATCCGCAGGGTGAGCAGCAGCGTGATCAGGCCGATCGGGAGGTTGATGTAGAAGATCCACGGCCAGCTCGCGTGGTCGAGCAGCAGGCCGCCGATGGTCGGGCCGATGATCGGCGCCATGATGGTGGGCACGCCGGTGACGGCCATCACCTTGGCCATCTGGTCGGGCCGCGAGGCGCGCATCGTGATCATCGTGCCGACCGGCATCAGCAGCCCGCCGCCGACGCCCTGGGCGGCGCGGGCGGCGATCAGCATCCCGGTCGAGTCGGCCAGCCCGCAGGCCAGCGAGGCGACGGTGAACAGCAGCAGGCCGGCCGCGTAGGTGCGGCGGGCCCCGAACCGGTTCGCGGCCCAGCCGGAGACGGGGATGACGGCCGCCATCGCCAGCAGGTACGCGGTGATCACCCACTGGATGGTGGCCAGCGAGGCGTCCAGCTCGACGGTGAGCGACTCCAGCGCCACGTTGACGATCGTGGAGTCCAGGAACGCCATGAACGATCCCACGGTCGTCACCAGGATCGCCCGGGTCAGGACCGGGGAGAAGCCCGCCGGGGGGCTGGCGGGCGGCGACGGTGACCCGCCGGCGTCTGCGGTCATGGGACTGCCCCTTCTGTACGGTCGTGGACGCTCCGGATAGGATTCGGAGCGCTGCTCCGGAAAGCCGCCGGAGCGCTGCTCGAGATAAGTGGAGCACTGCTCCGGAAATATACGGAGCGCCGCTCCGGATAGCAAGGGGGACGAGCATGGCCGGACGCGCCGCGGACGCCGGTCTCCGGGCGGACGCCCGCCGCAACCGGGACGCCCTGCTGGCGGTCGCCCGGACCGTCTTCGCCGAACAGGGCACCGAGGCCTCGCTGCGGGACGTCGCCCGCCGCGCCGGGGTCGGCATCGGCACCCTGTACCGGCACTTCCCGACCCGCGAGGCGCTGCTGGAGGCCGTCGTGCGCGACGGCTTCGACGCGCTGCGCGCGATGGCCGAGGAGCTGATGGCCGAGCCGTCCCCCCGGCAGGCCCTGGCCACCTGGATGGCGCGGTTCTCCGCCAACTCCGGGGCCTGCCGGGGGCTGGCCGGGTCGGTGCTGGAGGGACTGCGCGACCAGCGGTCCGACCTGCACACCGCCTCCGAGGCGATGCACCTGGCGGCGACCCGGCTGCTGGGGCGGGCCCAGGAGGCCGGCGAGGTGCGCGAGGACGTCACCGCCGCCGACCTCATCACCATGGCCGCCGCCGCGGGCTGGGTCGCGCAGATCGCCGACACCGAGCAGGCGACCCGGATCCTGGCCGTGATGCTCGACGGCCTGGTCCCCGCCGACGACTGACCCTCACCGGGCGGGCGCGCCGAACCACGTCCGCAGCGCGTCGTCCAGCGCGGGCCCGGTGCCGTCCCGTTCGGCCGTGTCGGTCCAGGCGACGTGGCCGTCCGGGCGCAGCAGCACCGCGCCCGCCTCGATGTGCGGGGTCGGTTCGGCGGCGACGACGTCCACGCGGTCCCGGTGGCCGGGCGCGTCGGCGTCACCGGACAGCCGCAGCAGCACGCCGCGCGCCCGGTGGAGCAGCCGGGCGACGGTGGTCACGCCGTCGGGGGTGGTCAGCGGCACGTGCGGGAGCCGCGCGCCGAGCAGCGGATCGTCCGTCGCCCCCATCGGGTACCGGACGCTGAGGCCCATCACCGTCTCGGCCAGGTGGCGGTTCGCGCCTTCGATGCCGATGAGCTGCGTGAACAGCGTCCGCAGCGGCCCGGCCGTCTCCGGCGGGTGCACCAGCGCCTCCTGGGCCGCCACGTTCGCGCACGCCCACTCGCCCGCCGGACGCCGTTCGTCCTGGTAGCTGTCGAGCAGCCCGGCGGGCGCGTCGCCGCGCAGGTCGGCGGCCAGCTTCCAGCCGAGGTTCACCGCGTCCTGGAACCCGGCGCTGAGCCGCTGCCCGTTGAACGGGAAGAACACGTGCGCCGCGTCGCCCGCCAGGAACACCCGTCCCGAGCGGTACGCGTCGGCGTTGGCGGAGGGGTTGCGGGTGCGGGCCAGCCAGCGGACCCGGGCCGTCTTGAACTCCGTCCCGGTCAGCCGCCGGACCCGGGTGTTCAGCTCCTCCAGCGTGACGGGCGCGGACGGGTCGGGCGGACTCACCCCCCACTCGGCGGTGGCGATCCGGCACACGCCCGGCTCGGTGGGGGTGCCCGCGTAGGTGCCGCCGACCGGGCAGTAGTACGCGCCGACCTGCTCGGGAAGCAGGTCGGCCCAGTCGGCCTCGAGGTCGCCGATCAGCCCGTAGAACGCGGGCTCGCGGACCGGGAACCCGATCCCGGCCAGCTCCCGCACGGTGCTCTCCCAGCCGTCGCAGCCGACCAGGTACCTGCCGGTGACCGTGTCGATCTCGGTCCCGGCGCGCACGGTGACCGTGACGCATCCGCCGTCCTGGGCGAGGCCGATCACCTCCACGCCCCGTCGGACCTCCACGCCCAGGCCGGTGGCGTGCTCCTCCAGCCGCCGCTCGATCCGCCACTGCGGCACGATCAGGGACGCCTCGTGGCGTTCGGTGAGCGGCGTCAGGTCCAGCCACAGGTTGGCGAAGTGGGCGGCGGGCAGTTCCATCGAGTGCTCGCGCAGCGCGTCGAGCAGGCCGCGCTGGTCGAGCAGTTCGACGGTGGCTCCGTTGATGGCCATCGCCGGGGAGCGCAGGTCGGTGCCGGTGCGGCGTTCCAGGACGATCGTCCGGACCCCGGCGAGGCCGAGTTCGCAGGCCAGCATCAGGCCGATCGGCCCGGCGCCGACGATGACGACGGTGGGGCTCACGGGAACCTCCTTCGGTCAGGCGCCGGTCGCGGCGAGCGCGGTCAGCTCCGCCCGGACGTGCCGGACGAGCGCCGTGGGCGTGGGATGGTCGTAGATCGCGACGGGCGGCACCGGCAGCCCCGCCGCCTTGAACCTGTTGCTCAGCTCCAGCGCGGTGAACGAGGAGAACCCCAGCTCCAGGAAGTTGTGCTCGGCGTCGATCGCCTCGGGCGAGTCGTGCCCCAGCACGGAGGCCGACTGGGTGAGGACGAAGTCGAGCAGGATCTTCTCCCGCTCCTCGTCGGGCGCGCTGGTCAGCCGGTGCAGCAGCGCCGGGTCGCCGGGGTCGGGCGCGGCCCCGGGGGTGAGCCGCCTGGCCGCCTCCGGCACCTCGGACAGGAACCCGTCGGTCCGTTCGGCCGTGTACGCGGGGACGAGGGTCTCCCAGTCGATGTCGGCGAGCACCACCGTGGGCCGGGACTCGTCCAGCGACTCCTCCAGCACCGCCATCGCCGCACCGGCGGGCACCGCCTGCACTCCGGGCGTGGCGTGGTCCGCCGCCCAGGCGACGGTGAACGCGGGCAGACCCGCTGTGCGGCGACGGTGGGCGAGGGCGTCCACGGTGCTCTCGGCGGTGGCCTGGTCGCCCGTGCCCCCGAACGCGCGCGTCGCGGTGGTGAAGACGACGAACGCGGTCAGGTCCAGGTCACGGGTCAGCTCGTCCAGCACGGTCGCCGTGTTCGCGTCCGGGGTCGTGTGGACGACGGCGGTCAGCGCGTGCTCCTCGGGCACGGACGCCAGCACCTTGGCCGGACCCGCCGGGTCCGCCGGGTCCCACTCCACCACCGTGGCAGGGACGCCGAGGTCCGCGGGCTCTGAGGCGTCGCCGGGCGAGCGGGTCAGCAGCAGGTGCCCGGCGCCGTGGCGGGCCAGCCAGCGGGCCGCGTCCAGGCCGAGGCCCTCCGTCCCACCCGTGACCAGCACCGTGCCCTCGGGCCGCCACGGGCGTCCCGCCGATCCCGGCGTACGGCGGCGCAGCCGGGGGACCAGCACTCCGTGGTCGCGGATGGCCACCCGGTCCTCACCGTGCAGCGCTCCGGAGAACACGGCGGCGATGCGGGTACGGGCGGTGTCGTCCAGCCGTTCCGGCAGGTCGAGCACGTGCCGTCGCAGCGCCCGGCCCAGCCCCCACACCGGGGCCTGGGCGGCGTCGCCCGGCGGGTCGTCCGGGCCGGTCGCCGTCGCGCCCCGGGTGACGATCCACAGCGGGGCGGTGACGCCGTTCTCCTCCAGCGCGTGGCTCAGCGCGGAGGTGAGCGCCTGCCCGGTGGCGGTGTCGAAGGCCGCCAGGGACACGACGCCCGCCGGGGGCGGGATGTTCGGCAGTTCCTTCCGCAGTCGTTCGGTCAGCGCCTCGGGGTCGGCGTCGGCGGCGGTCAGCTCCATCGGGGCCACCCACGTGCCGTGCTCCATGAGCGCCTGCCGGACCGCCGCGATGGCCTCCTCCTTGAGCCGCCCGGCCGGGAACGGCAGCAGCCACGTGCCGGGGACGGCGGGCGTGCCGCCGGTCGGCAGCGCCCGCCAGGCGACGTCGAAGACCCGGTCGTCCCTGCCGTGCAGCGCCGACAGGGCGGGCAGCACCTCCCGCAGTGCGGTGCGCCGCTCCTCGTCCAGGTCCAGCAGGTCCGCCAGGGCGTCGAGGTCCCCGCCGCCGACCGCGTCCCAGAACCGCCGCCGGGGGGACGCCGCGGCTTCGCCGACCTTCCTGTCCGGGACCTCCAGCCACAGCCGACGCCGCTGGAACGGGTACGTCGGCAGGTCCACGTGCCCGGACGGCTCACCGCCGAGCACGGCGGGCCAGTCCACGCCGATCCCGTGGACGTGCAGCCGGGCCAGCGCCGTGAGGAACACCCGGGGCTCCGGACGCCGCGACCGCGTCGCCGGGGCCAGCACGGGCGCGGCCGAGGACTCGGGCAGCCCGGCGTGGGCGAGGGTGACGAGGGTGGCGTCGGGCCCCAGTTCGAGGTACGCGGTGACGCCCTCCTCGTGCAGGGTCCGCACGCCGTCGTGGAACCGGACCGTCTCCCGGACGTGCCGGACCCAGTAGCCCGGGGTGGCGATGTCGGGCCCGGCGAGCGTGCCGGTGAGGTTGGAGACGATCGGGATGGTCGGCTGGTGGTAGGTCAGACCCTCCGCCACGTCCGCGAACTCGCCGAGCATCGCGTCCATGTGCGGCGAGTGGAAGGCATGGCTGACGGTGAGCCGCCTGGTCCGGTGCCCCCGGGCCTTCCAGTCCTGCGCGATCTGGAGGACGGCCTCCTCGTCGCCGGAGATGACCGTGGCGGCGGGCCCGTTGACGGCGGCGATGGCGACACGGCCCTCCAAGGAGGCGGCCACGTCCTGTTCGGCGGCCTGGATCGACACCATGGCCCCCGTGGCGGGCAGCTCGTCCATCAGGCGGCCGCGCGCGGCGACCAGGGCGCAGGCGTCCTCCAGGGAGAGCACTCCGGCGACATGGGCGGCGGCGAGTTCGCCGATGGAGTGCCCGAGCAGCAGGTCGGGCACCACGCCGCCGTGCCGGGCCAGCCGGAACAGCGCGACCTCCAGGGCGAACAGGGCGGGCTGGGTGTACCGGGTCCGGTCCAGATCGGGTCCGCCGTCGAACATCACCTCGGTGAGCGGCCGGTCGAGATGCCGGTCGAACAGGGCGGCGGCCTCGTCGAGCGCGGCGGCGAACACCGGGTACGCCTCGTACAGGCCCCGGCCCATGCCCGCCCGCTGCGCGCCCTGACCGGTGAACAGGAACGCCGTCCGGCCCGGCCGGGCGACGCCGGTCACGATGGCGGTGGTGCTCTCGCCCTCGGCGAGGTCGTCCAGGGCGCGGAGGAGTTCGGCCCGGTCGTCGCCGATGACGACCGCTCGGTGCTCGAAGGCCCCGCGTGAGGTGGCCAGGGCATGGGCGGCCTGCCGGGCGCCGACGGACGGGTCGGCGGCCAGCCGGTCGTGCACCCGCCGCGCCTGCTCGCGCAACGCCCGCTCCGTACGGGCGGATACCGCCCAGGCCGTCGGACCGGCCTCGGCCTCGGGCTCCGCCACGGGCTCGGCGGGCGGGGCCTGTTCCAGGATCACGTGCGCGTTGGTGCCGCTGATGCCGAACGAGGTCACCGCCGCACGCCGGGGGCGATCCACCTCGGGCCACGGCCGGGACTCGTGGAGGAGCGCGACGGCCCCCTCCGTCCAGTCCACGTGCGGTGAGGGCTCCTCGGCGTGCAGGGTCCTGGGCAGCACGCCGTGCCGCATCGCCTGCACCATCTTGATCACTCCGGCGACCCCGGCGGCGGCCTGGGCGTGGCCGAGGTTGGACTTGACCGCGCCGAGCCAGGCGGGCCGGTCCGCGGGGCGGTCCTGCCCGTAGGTGGCGAGCAGGGCCTGCGCCTCGATGGGGTCGCCGAGCGTGGTGCCTGTGCCGTGCGCCTCGATCGCGTCCACGTCGCCGGGCGACAGGCGGGCGTCGGCGAGGGCCTGCCGGATGACCCGCTGCTGGGACGGCCCGTTGGGGGCGGTGAGGCCGTTGCTGGCGCCGTCCTGGTTGACGGCGGAACCCCGCAGCACCGCCAGGATCGGGTGCCCGTTCCGCTCGGCGTCCGACAGTCGCTCCAGCAGCAGCAGGCCCGCGCCCTCGGACCAGCCGGTGCCGTCGGCCGCCGCCGAGAACGGCTTGCACCGGCCGTCCGGCGCGAGCCCCCGCTGCCTGCTGAACTCCACGAACAGCGTCGGGGTCGCCAGGACGGTCACCCCGCCCGCCAGGGCGAGGTCGCACTCGCCGTTGCGGAGCGCCTGCGCGGCCAGGTGCAGCGCCACCAGCGACGAGGAGCACGCCGTGTCGATCGTGACGGCGGGGCCCTCCAGCCCCAGCGTGTAGGCGATCCTCCCGGACGCGACACTGGGGGCGCTGCCGTTGCCGAGCAGGCCCTCGAACTCCGCCGGGGGCTCGGGCATGAGCCGCGCGGCGTAGTCGGAGTACATGATCCCCGCGAACACCCCGGTGCGGCTGCCGCGCAGCGACAACGGGTCGATGCCGCCCCGCTCGACCGTCTCCCAGGCCAGTTCCAGCAGGATCCGCTGCTGGGGGTCCACGGCCAGCGCCTCGCGGGGGCTGATGCCGAAGAACTCCGGGTCGAAGTCGGCCGCGTCGTGCAGGAACCCTCCCTCGCGGGCGTAGCTCGTGCCGGTCCGGGCGGGGTCCGGGTCGTACAGGGCGTTCAGGTCCCAGCCCCGGTCGGCGGGCGGGGCGCCGATGACGTCCGCCCCGTCGGCCACCACCCGCCACAGGTCCTCGGGCGACCGCACCCCGCCGGGGTAGCGGCAGCCCATCGCCACGACCGCGATCGGCTCCCGCTCCCGGGACTCGGCCTGTTCCAGCCTCCGGCGGGTCCGCTGGAGGTCGGCCGTCACGCGCTTGAGATAGCCGACGAGCTTGTCCTCGTCCGTCATCAGGTCTGCTCCTCTCGTCCGCGACATGCCGGTCAGGACACGCCCAGCTCGTTGTCGATGAGGTCGAACATCTCGTCGGCGCTGGCCGACGCGATCCGGGTGTCGGTGTCGTCGCCCTCGACCGCGTCCCAGGCGCGCAGCAGCGCCCGCAGCCGTACCGCCACCCGGGTCCGGGCGTCCCCGTCCGGGGGCAGCGCCGGAAGCTCCGACGCGATCCGGTCCAGGTCCGCCAGGACCGCCGAGGCCGGGTCGGCC
Source organism: Thermomonospora sp. (assembly GCA_036258615.1). Classification (GTDB taxonomy): domain Bacteria; phylum Actinomycetota; class Actinomycetes; order Streptosporangiales; family Streptosporangiaceae; genus Thermomonospora. The sequence continues at coordinate 9,603 of DATADI010000531.1, forward strand.
TCCTGCGGGGCGAGCCGTTCCAGCAGCAGGCCGGCCAGCGCCCCGGGGTTGGGGTGGTCGAAGACGAGCGTGGCGGGCAGCCGCAGCCCGGTGGCGGCGGTGAGCCGGTTGCGCAGCTCGACGGCGGTGAGGGAGTCGAAGCCGAGGTCCTTGAAGGCCCGTTCGGCGTCCACCGCGGCCGGGTCGGCGTGTCCGAGGACGGCGGCGACGCCGCGCCGGACCAGGTCCAGCAGCAGCCGCCGCTGTTCCGGCCCGGTCAGCTCCGCCAGCCTGCGCTCCAGCGGGACGCTCCCGGAGGCGTCGCCGTCGGCCGCGCGGCGGGCCGCCGGGACCCGCACCAGCCCCCGCAGCGGATGCGGCAGCATGC
>DATADI010000532.1:0-2503 GCA_036258615.1 Thermomonospora sp.
CGCCGACGACGAGGCCGGCGCAGGCGCCCGGCAGCGCGACGGCGGGCCGCAGCACCCGCGTCAGCACCTGGCCCACGGCCGTGCAGGCGAACGCGAGGCCGACCATCAGGCCGGTGAGGGCGCGGCTGTCGTGGTGCAGCACGGTGCCCAGGAACAGGCCGGTCACGGCGGTCAGGACGCCCAGGACGGCGAACCCGGCCCCGGCCGCCATCGCCGCGCGCAGGAAGTCGGCCCTGATCTCCCCGGGCACGTGCAGCGGCTGCAGGCGCGGGGTGAAGCCGGAGCGGTGCCCGGCGGTCTCCGGAACGGCCGCCACGCCGAGCAGCCCCAGCACCGCCAGGCTCCCGATGACGGCCCACGGAGTGCGCAGCGGCGCGGGGGCCAGGTCGGCCAGCACCCCGGCGGCCAGCGCGCCGCAGGCCAGCCCGCCCATGTTGGCCACCAGCGCGACCGTCGCGGGACGGACCCGGGCGTCCGGCGTGATCGTCTCGGTGAGCGCGGCGGTGGCGGCCCCGGTGACCAGCGCCGCCGACAGCCCCGACAGCACCCGGGCGACCAGCAGCAGCCCCACGTTCGGCGTCACCAGGAAGACGCCCGCCGCGACGGCCGACAGCAGGGTCGCCGCGACCAGGGTGGGCCGCCGCCCGATCTGGTCCGCCAGCCGCCCGAACAGCAGCAGCCCGGCGACGACCCCGAGCGCGTAGACGGCGAACACCACCGTGACGGTGAACGGCGAGAACCCGAAGTCGTCGCCGTACAGGGGGTAGAGCGGGGTGGGCGCGGTGGTGCCCACCATGGTGATCCAGAAGGCGAAGGCCACGGCCGCCGGTGCGGCCACGCGCCTGCGCAGGAGGAGGTTCGGCATGACCCGGAGACTAGACGCAACGTTGCGTCTATTCAAGCGGGCAACGAGAGACCCCTGTTCCCGGGCGCCCGGGAACAGGGGTCGCCGTCTCGGGGCTCAGGCGGAGCCGGCGGCGCGGTAGACCGCGAGGGCGTCGTCGCCGAGATACGTCCCGAAGTTGATGTCGGACCAGACGAGGCTGTTGACGCCGATGACGTAGCCGAACCCGGTCGCCGGGTCGAACCTCTCCAGGAGCGGGCCGCCGCTGGAGCCGCCGGTCATGCCGCAGCGGATGGCCTCGTGGTCGACCCTTCCGGCCGGGTCGTCGAACGTGGGGCCGCTGCAGTACTGCATGATCTGGCCGTTGTCGCGGTCACCGGGATAGCCGAACAGGTAGCTGTAGGGATGCCGCGCGTGGTTGAAGCCGATGCCCTGGCTTCCGACGACCTCCTGAATGTGCCTGCCGTTCAGCGGATTGGTCACCACGACGGCGAAGTCGTAGTTCTCCGGAGTGGGAGTGGACGGGTCGCTCCAGCCCGTGGACATCACCATCGTGCGCATCGTGAACTGCCCGTGGGGGGCCGAACCGGCGTTGTAGCCGGGCACGAAGGTGACCTGCTGGGCCCACTGGCCACGGGAGCGGTCGAAAATGCAGTGCGCCGCGGTGGCGACGGCGTCACGGTTGTCGGCCGACACCACACTCGCCGAGCACACGAAATCGCCGTGGCTGAAATGCATGAACAGCTTGCCCGCGTTGGCGGCGACGCCCCCGCCGCCGGTCCAGCGCTGCGGGCTGGTCACGTCCTGGAGGGCCACCGTCTTCTCGGTGGTACGGGCTCCGGTGGGGGCCACGGTGACGCGCTGCCCCCGCGGGACGGCCGAGGCCCGTCCGGCGGCCTTCGGCAGCGGCGGGGCGGGCAGCGGCCTGGCGTTCCGCATGCGTTCGGGCGTCCAGTATCCGGCGGAATTCGGGGCGGATTTCGAGGGGGCGAAGACGGGCCGCTTCTCGTCCCCCGCCTGCGCCGGGGCGGCGAGGGCGAGGACGGCGGCGGCCAGGGTGAGGCCGATCCCGAGAGATGTCGGTCGCACGGATCCCTGCTTTCTGTGGAGAAGGAGCGATAACGATCGCATCACGGATTCCCGTGCTCGACCAAAAGTCCGGAGGCGCTAACTGGCCGGAGGTGGTCATCCGAAACGCCTCTTGGGGGACTCCGAAAAGGCACTCCGGCTCCGGTGCTGTGACGACCTTCACCCGTTCCCGTGACCGGCTCCGGCCACGCCCCCACCCAGGGAGGGAACACATCCGGCAACCCGCCATGAACGCCGGGAGAACGATCGCCGGCCCGGGAGTAGTGGAAGGATGCGCTCATGGCTGAAGAGTTGTGGCGACGGTATCGGGGGCGCATCCTGTTCGGCCCCTTCGTCCCGTTCGAGGACGACGAGCTGGCGGCACTGGAACGGGAGACGGGTCGGCCGCTGCCCGCCGAGTACACGGCGTTCCTGCGCGTCGCGAACGGCGGCGGCCTGGACTACGCGATCACCATCCCACCGGGCAAGGCGGGCGAGCCCGGTGCGGACGCCGAGCCGGTCGGCTTCGACGAGCTGTTCGTGCTCGGCCGGGACGACGACGGCGGGTACGGCCCCGGCACGCTGGTCGGC
>DATADI010000533.1:0-6059 GCA_036258615.1 Thermomonospora sp.
AAGCCCGGCGGGGGGGCCGGCCCGCCCAGGGGCCGCGGGCGGGCAGGCCGGGGGAAGACACCGGGGGGATTGCGGAGTCGGCCCCGGTGTGCGCGGCTTTCGTCCCGCCCTCTAGTCGATCGGCGGCGGCGAAAGGTTGCCGTCCGCCGGAATTTTTCAGAAGCGCCCGTTGACCGTGGTGTTCGCGCCGCCCTCGGTGGCGGTGGCGCGGACGGTGAAGGCGTCCAGGGACGCGGGGCGGCGGGAGCCGGGGCGGTACTGGACGGCGAAGGTGTAGGTGCCCGGCTCGACCCGGCGGCCCCGGTACAGGGTGAAGCGGTGGACGATGACGTTGCCGGCGAGGTCGGGGTCGATCCACGAGTACGTGCCGGGCAGGGACGTCCAGCCGCCCATCGGCACCGTGGTGAGGTCGCGTCCGACGCGGATCGTGACGTCCAGGGCGCCCAGCGGGCGGCGGACGGTGAGGCTGACGGTGTTGCGCGCCCAGTACGGGGAGCCGCCGTCGGTGCGCCCCGACGCGGAGATCAGGGCGCCCTGCTGGCCGGGACCGGCCGGGGGACGGGCGGGACCGCCACGGTCGGGGCGCGGGGTGCCGGGGGCGACGCCGCTGTCGCTGGCGGATCCGTCACCGGAGCCGAGGGCGGTGGCGGACGGCGGGGTGCCGGGCGGGGGACTGCTGGCGACGCGTCCGCCGAGGGAGACCGTGCCGCCGTCGCCGGCGCGGTCGGACAGGGCGAGCACCACCAGCGAGGTGACGCCGAGCACGGTGGCCGTGGCGAAACCGGTGGCGGCCACCCGGAACCCGCCCAGGCGGCGGCGCGGCGCGGGGACGGCGAAGTCCTCGTCGCGGCCGGAACCGGGCTCGGGCTCCGGCTCGGGCTCGGCGAGGGCCGCCTCGATCCTGGCCCACATCCGGGCCGTGTCCGGACGGTGCCGGTCGGCCTCGGCGTGCAACCGCTCGCGCAGCCGGGCGAGGGACTCCTCGGTGCGCCGATCGCGCCGCCCGGGCATCACGCCCCCCTTCCCGGCCGGTTCTGCGGCCGTACGGCGCCCGCCCGGTATCCCGACAGCACGTCCGCGGCCGAGCCGCGGCCCCGCAGTTCCCGCTCCAGTTCCGCCGCCGCGCGCGAGGTCTGGCTCTTGACCGTGCCGACGGACACGCCGAGCACCCGCGCGGTCTCCTGCTCCGACAGGTCGAAGGCGTACCGCAGGACGATACAGGCGCGCTTGCGGTCCGGCAGCCGCCGCAGCGCCGCCCGCACGTCCACCATCGCGGGCACGTCGGGGCCGTCGGTGCGGTCCTCGGCGACCGCCCCGAGCGCCGACAGCCGGCCCCGTTCGCGGACCATCGCGCGCAGCCGGCTGTTGCACATGTTCACCACGATCCGTCGCACGTAGGCCAGGGGCTGGTCGGCGCCGCGGACGCGGTCCCAGCGGCGCCAGGTGGCGACCAGGGCGTCGGCGGCCAGGTCGTCGGCGGCGTCGGCGTCGCCGAGCAGCAGGTACGCCAGTCGGGCCAGCTCACGGTGGTGCCGTTCGAAGAAGCCGTGGAACTCCCGGCGTGCGGTCTCGTCCCGGGAGCCGTCGAGGCTCAAGTCGAGCGCTCCGCGCCTTGCTGTGGCAATGCCGCCACCGCCTCCGCAGCCGACACCGTCGGGTTCGTACCGGGCTGTTGCCTGACGGGCGTGAGAGTAACAGCCCCGCGCCCCGCTGTCGTCACCCCCGGCGCACGAAAACCCCGGCCCCTCAGGCGCTCGCGCGCACCACCAGGTGGGTGTCCACGACCACCGCCGTGGGTTCGGGCCGCTCCCCCCGGATGCGGGCGACCAGGAGGTTCACCATCTCCCGGCCCATCCGCTCGGTGGGCTGGTGGACGGAGGTCAGCGGCGGGTCCGCGTGCCGGGCGGCCGAGTCCTCGAACCCGATGACCGCGACGTCCTCGGGGACCCGGCGGCCCGCCTCCCGCAGCGTCCGCAGCGCGCCCAGCGCCATGTTGTCGGACGCGACGAACACCGCGTCCAAGGCCGGGTCGCGGTCGAGCAGCTCGGCCATCGCCGCCTGCCCCCCGGCCTCGCTGAAGTCGGCGGTGGCCACCAGCTCCGGCCGCCTGCCCAGGGCCCGTCGGTAGCCGGTCAGCCGGTCGATGCCCACGCCCATGTCCTGCGGCCCGGCGATGGTGGCGATACGGCGGCGGCCCCGGCCCACCAGGTACTCCACCGCCGCGTACGCCCCGCCCTCGTTGTCGGCGTCCACGTAGCTGACCCGCTCGGCGCCCGACCCCACCGGGCGGCCGCCCAGCACGGTCGGGACGCCGTGGTCCTCCAGCAGGCCGGGCAGCGGGTCCTCGCCGTGCAGCGAGATCAGCATGACCCCGTCGACGTGGTGGCCGGTCAGGTACTGCTCCAGCCGCTCGTGGTCGCGGCGGGTCTGCGCCAGCGTGAACATCAGCTGCAGGCCCGTGTCGTTGAGCGCCGAGCTGATGCCGCGGATGATGTCGGCGAAGTACGGCTCCTCGAACAGCCGCCGCTCGCCCTCCGACAGCACCAGCGCCACCGTGTCGGTCCGCCGGGTCACCAGCGTCCGGGCGGCCCGGTTGGGCACGTACCCCAGCTCCTCGATGGCGGCCTGCACGGCCCGCCGGGCCTGCTCGCTGACCTTCGGCGAGCCGTTGATCACCCGGGAGACCGTGCCGCGGCCGACCCCGGCCAGGGCCGCCACCTCCTCGAGGGTGGGACGCGCCTCCGCCCCGGCGCGCCGCGTTCCGCCCGGCACCCGCTTCGACGCCCCCATCGACCCCCTCATCGTCCTCCGGCCGCCGGCGGCCCGCCCCGCCGGATCACCCGCGCGTACCACTGCGCGCTCGCCTTGGGCACGCGGCGCTGCGTCGCGTAGTCCACGTACACGAGCCCGAACCGCTTGGAGTATCCCCAGGCCCACTCGAAGTTGTCCAGCAGCGACCACGTGAAGTAACCGTTGAGCGGGACGCCCTCCGCGACGGCGTCCGCGCAGGCCCGCAGGTGGGCGTCCAGGTAGGCGATCCGCTCGGCGTCCTGGACCGTTCCGTCGGGCCCGGGGACGTCCTCGTACCCGGCGCCGTTCTCGGTGATGTACAGCGGGACCGGCGGGTAGTCGCGGTGCACCTGGGCGAGCACCTCGCGCAGCCCGTCGGCGTCGATCTCCCAGCCCATCCCCGTCGCCGGCAGCCCCCGTCCCAGGAACCGGACGTGCTCGGAGCCCACCCACGGCGACACCGCCGAGAACGGCGAGGACGCCGCCTGCGTGGCGTCGCCCGGCAGGCCCGACACGGTGTGCCGGGTGTAGTAGTTGATGCCCAGCAGGTCGTTCCGGCCGCCGATGACCTCCAGGTCGCCGTCCTGCACACAGCCCTCGAACCCGTACGGCGCGAAGTCCTCCAGCAGGTCGGCGGGGTAGCGGCCGAGCAGCAGCGCGTCGAGGAAGAAGCGGTTCTGCAGGCCGTCGATGCGGCGCGCGGCGTCCAGGTCCTCGGGGGCGTCGGTGGCGGGCGACACCGCGTACAGGTTGACGGCGGGCCCGACGCGGGTGTCGCGGCGCTGGCCGCGCATCGCCTCCAGGGCCAGCCCGTGCCCGAGCAGCAGGTGGTGGGCGGCGCGCAACGCGGCGGCGGGCTCCCGGCGGCCGGGGGCGTGCTCGCCGGAGGCGTACCCCAGGTAGGCGGCGCACCACGGCTCGTTCACCGTCATCCAGTTCTCGACCCGGTCCCCGAGGGCCCCGTGGACGAGCGCGGCGAACTCGGCGAACCGCAGCGCGGTGTCCCGTTCCGGCCAGCCGCCCTTGTCCTCCAGCTCCTGGGGGAGGTCCCAGTGGTAGAGGGTGATCCACGGCTCGATGTCCGCCTCCAGCAGCGCGTCCACCAGGCGGCGGTAGAAGTCCAGGCCCCGCTGGTCGGCCGCGCCCGCGCCGGTCGGCTGGATCCGCGACCACGACAGCGAGAACCGGTAGGCGTTCAGGCCCAGGCCGGCCATCAGCGCCACGTCGTCGCGGTAGCGGTGGTAGTGGTCGACGGCCGTGTCGGCGGTGTCGCCGCCGAGCACGGTCCCGGGGGTGGCGCAGAAGGTGTCCCAGATGGAGCGGCCCCTGCCGTCCTCGGCCGTCGCGCCCTCGATCTGGTACGCCGACGTCGCGGCGCCCCACCGGAAGCCCTCGGGGAACTGCTGGTCTGCACTGAGTGTCACGCCTTGACCGCGCCTTCCATGATCCCGCCGATGATCTGGCGGCTGAAGATGACGAAAACGATGAGCAGGGGGAGGGTGGCCACCGTGGTCCCGGCGAACACCAGGGTGTAGTCCTGGAAGTACGCGCCGTTGAGCTGCCGGATCGACAGCTGCACGGTGGGGTTGTCCGGGCTGAGCACCGCCAGCGGCCACATGAACTCGTTCCAGGTCTGCATGAACGTCAGCAGCGCCAGCACCCCGGCGGCCGGACGCAGCGCCGGGAGCACGACGCTCCAGTAGATCCGGAACGTGGAGCAGCCGTCCACGCGGGCGGCCTCGATCAGCTCGTCCGGCACGGCCTGGGCGGTGTACTGGCGCATCATGAACACGCCGAAGCCGGTGACCAGGAACGGCAGGATCACCGCCTGGATCTCGCCCTGCCAGCCGAACCAGCCCATCATGATGTAGAGCGGGATGATCCCCATCTGGACCGGGACCATCATCGTGGCGATCACCGCGAGCAGCAGCGCGTTGCGCCCCCGGAACCGCAGCTTGGCGAACGCGAACCCGGCCAGCGTCGCGAACAGCACCGTCGAGACCGTCACCGAGCCCGCCACCAGCGCCGAGTTCAGCAGGCCCCGGGCGAACGCGGCCTCCTCGGCGGCGAACACCGCCTCCAGGTTCCCGGGCAGCTCCCCGCCGGGCAGCATCGGCGGGGGCACGTCGCCCACCACGTCGTTGCCCCGGGTGGCGACCACGATCATCCAGTAGATCGGGAACACCGACAGCACCAGCGCCACCACCAGCGCCAGATAGGTCAGCGGGCTGGCCTCCCACAGGCCCCGCAGCCTGCCGGAACCCTTCATCGCACACCTCCCACACGCCGCAGGAACAGGAAGTTGAGCAGGGAGAACGCGATGATCAGCAGGAAGATCATCCAGGCCACCGCGGCGCCGTAGCCGTAGTCGTCGTCGGTGAACGCCGACTCGAACATGTACATGGCGACCGTCTGGAACTGGCCCGTGGAGCCGCCGTCCATCCGCCCGTTGTCGAACAGCACCGGCTCGGTGAACAGCTGGAGCCCGCCGATGGTGGACACGATCGCGGTGAACACGATCGTCGGCCGCAGCATCGGCACGGTGATCTGCCAGAACTGGCGGCGCCGCGAGGCCCCGTCGATCGCCGCCGCCTCGTACAGGTCGCGGGGGATCGCCTGCATGGCGGCCAGGAAGATCAGCGCGTTGTAGCCGGTCCACCGCCAGTCCACCATCGCCGAGATGGCCACCCACGACCACCAGCGGTCGGCCTGCCACTGCACCGGGTCGATCCCCACCAGCCCGAGCAGCCAGTTGACCAGGCCGAACTCGGTGTCGAAGAGCTGGGTGAAGACCACCGCCACGGCGACCGTGGAGGTGATCAGCGGGACCAGCACCCCGACCCGGAACAGGGTGCTGGCCCGCAGCCTGCGGTTCAGCGCGTTGGCCAGCAGCAGCGCCAGCACCAGCTGCGGCACCGTCGCGATGACGAACATGCCGAGCGTGTTGACCACCGCGTTGAGGAAGTCCGCGTCGCCCAGCAGGTCGGTGTAGTTGCGGAACCCGACGAACTCGTCCCTGCCGCTGGCCAGCTCCCGGTCCCGCAGCGACACCCACGCCGTGAACAGCAGCGGGAACGCCCCGAACACCAGGAACACCAGGTAGAACGGCGAGATGAACAGGTAGGGGGACAGCCTGACGTCCAGCCGGGACAGCCGCGCGCGCCATCTGCCGCGCGGGGGCGGCGGCCCGGCCCGGCCGTCCGCCTTGCGCCGGGCGGGCGCCGGGCGCACATCCAGACCCATGGGATCGTCCTTTCGGTGTCCCGTGC
>DATADI010000534.1:0-7624 GCA_036258615.1 Thermomonospora sp.
CCGCTCACCGGCGCCGGTGAGCCGCCCCGACCCCTCGATCCGGCCGATGGCCCCGAGGGTCTGGTCGCGCCAGAGGACGAACGCGTACTGCGCGAAGACCCGGTCGTCCCCGGTCATGACCTGCTGCTGGCGGCCCCAGAAGTCGGTCACCCCGAGGTAGGCGTACGCGCCGTGCAGCAGGCCGCCCAGCGGCCGGGGGTCGTCCCGCCACGGGGCGTAGAACCGCGTGCCGTCGTCGGGTTCGTGCAGGGGCAGCAGGTCGAGCAGCGCGCACAGCTTGACGTGCTGGAACTCGTGCACCAGGGACTCGGCCAGCAGCAGCGGGTCGGCGGGGGGCGTGAGGGCCACCGCGCCGGGCGCCTCCGCGCTGGTGGCGCTCAGCTCGCGGCGTCCCCCGTCGGTCGCCAGCGGCACGAGGGTGGTCAGGCCCGTGGCGATCGCCTCGGCGCGGTGCGGGTGGTGCCGTGCCAGCACGGCCCAGGCGGCCTCCGTGGCCCGCCGCCAGGCCGCCAGGTCCTCCTCCGGCAGCCGCGGCGCGGGGCCCAGCCCGTGGTTGTCCCGGAACGGGTCGAGGTCGTCCAGGTACAGGTCGAGGGTCCGGCCGCCGCAGACGGCGGCCAGCCTCCGCAGCCCCCGCCATCCCGGGCCGTCGGAGTGCGGGTCGGCGGGGACGACGACGACCCGGTGGGGCGACGAGATCTCCACCCCGCGGGAGGTGGTCCGGACGGCGGCGTCCCCGCCGAACGCCGGCGGCCCCACCTCCGCGCCGCCGAGCGAGGGAAGCGTCACCACGCCGCCGCGTGCCCGGACGGTGACGTCGACCTCCAGGCCCGCGCGGATGGCGGCGGCTGCTGCCACGCCCGACAGGTGGGCCAGGTCGGTGTCCAGGGCGGCGGCGTCGCCGTCCCCGCCATGCAGGCGGCGCAGGCAGGCGGAGATCCACGCGGCCACGTGCGGGTACAGCAGCAGGTCCGCGACCGTGCCCGGCGCGCGGCGCTGGGCCCGCGCCAGCAGCTCCACGCCCTCGGCCCGGGAGCGCCCGGCCCCGTCCAGCAGCGCCCGCAGCGCCAGCAGCAGCCTGCTCAGCTCCGCCTCGCGCAGCATCCGGATCGTGGCGGGGTCGCCGAGCCCCGCGGCGAGCCGGTCGAAGTGGGCGGCGGGCAGCCGGTGTCGTCGCACGCCGCGCCTACCCGTCGAGCCGGGCCAGGTCCCGGCGGATCCGGCGGCTGACGTGCTCGATGAGCCCGCGGAGGTCACGGCAGTACACCGAGGGGTTGCGGTACCCGTCGCCCGGGCGGTAGCGGTGCACGTAGTACCCGCCCCCGCAGACGTCCCGGACCGGGCAGCGCAGGCAGGCCGCCGACAGGGCGGACAGGCCGATCTGCCGGGCGACCACCCCGGGGTGGACCAGGGCGTCGTCGAAGGCGTGGTCGGTCACGGTCAGCCCGGTCTCGGGGGCCCCGGGGAAGGCCGTCTTGAGGGTGTCCACCTGCTGGAGCGTTCCGTCGGTGTCCACCACGACGAGGGCCACCGGGGACAGGCCGATGCTCTCGGTCCGGCTGCGGCCCCCGAGGATCAGGTGGATGATCTCCTCCAGGAACCGGATGCCGGTCTCCCGCCGGGGCGCCCGGTACCAGCGGTCGAACACGGCGGCCAGCCAGTCGGCGTAGGGGGTTCCCGTGCCGCCGGGATCCAGGCCCGGCGGGGGCGCGCCCCAGGTCCCGTGCGGCAGCAGCAGGTCCACCTTCGGCGGCGCGGTCTCCAGCAGCGCCTCGTAGGTCGCCACCGGGTCGTTGGCCAGGTCCACGGTGCACAGCAGCCCCCGGTAGATCGCGCGGTACGGCCCGGCGAGCAGGGACAGTCCGCGCATCACCGCCGCATGGCTGCCCCGCCCGTCGGCGTGGCGGCGGTGCCGGTCGTGGGCGGCGCGGTCGCCGTCCACGCTGACGCTCACTCCGACGTCGTGCCGGGCGAGCAGGTCCAGCAGCGGCTCGGTCAGCAGCAGCCCGTTGGTCTGCACGCTGATGTCCACCCGGCAGCCGGGCGGGGCGGCGGCGCGCAGCAGCCGGGCGGCGCGCCCGATCGCCGGACCCCCGGCCAGCAGCGGCTCACCGCCGTGCAGCACGACCCCGACCTCGGTGAGGCCGTGGGCGCGGGCGTGCTCGGCGATCCGTCCCGCGGTGGCGGCGACGACGGCGGCCGGCATCCGGCGGGGCCGGGTCCGCCAGCTCTGGTCCGCGCCCTCGTACACGTAGCAGTGGTCGCAGGCCAGGTTGCACCGGCTGTGGATCTTCAGGACGAACTCGCGGAACGGCGCGGGCCGCCAGCCGACGTCCCGGAGGCGGTCGAGGTCGAGGCCGTCGGCCGGCCATTCGCGGCGGAACGGGGCGGTCGCGGCGGGCGGGCCGGGCATTTCAGCCGGCGGGCTCGTACATGCCCGACTGGAATCCCGCGACGACCTCGCGGGGATCGGCGGCCTCGGCGCGGATCCGGTGCAGCGCCTCGCCGAGCACCGTTCCGTCGAGCGAGAGCAGCTCGGGCAGGGAGAGGCCGCTGACATCGATCAGCACCGACTCGAATTCGCCGTCCGCGTCACGCACCGAACGTTCTCCCCTCACAGCCGGGCCACGGCACAGGTGACGGCACGCGTCCAGGCTGGACCCGCGGGCGTCGTCGCCCGCACCCACTCGGACAGATCCTATCGACCGCGGCCCCCGGGAAGAGCGAGAGAACGTGGTGTGGCGGGTCAATTCGTCGCCATGGTTGCGTCGCGGCAGTTCGGGCGGGTCGCGTCTCCCGGCGCCGATTCCGGATGTGCGTTCCGGCCCGTCCGGATATGACGGAACTCTTACGGCGATGCCGGGCATGCTGGCACCGGCCGTCCGCCGCTGTTCGAATGGGGAGATGAGCAGGGACGACTATCGTGGGGCGCCGGTCGGCAGGCGGATCGTGCTCGGGATGGTGGGGCTCGGGGCGGCCGGGGTCGCCGTCGGGGCGAGTGCCCAGGAGAAGGTCAGCACCGCCCTGGCGCCGATCGGGGGCCTGGACGAGGTGCTGCCGGGGGCGGGCGGGTTCCGGTTCTACTCGGTGGTGGACGAGGTGCGGCGTCGCACGCCGCAGACGTACCGGCTGACCGTCGGGGGCCTGGTGCGGCGGCCGAGGTCGTTCACGTTCGCCGAGTTGCAGGCGCTGCCGCAGACGCGGATGACCAGGGACTTCCAGTGCGTCACCGGCTGGCGGGTCGAGGACGTCGCGTGGGTGGGGGTGGCGCTGCCCGACCTGCTCGACGCGGTGGGGGTGGCGGCGGGGGCCGGGGCGGTGCGGTTCCGGTCGTTCGACGGGGTGTACACCGAGTCGCTGACGCTGGAGCAGGCGCGGCGGCGTGACGTGCTGGTCGCCACCGGGATGCTCGGCGGTCCCGTCACGCACGACCACGGTGGCCCGGTGCGGCTGTACGTGGCCCCCATGTACGCGTACAAGTCGCTGAAGTGGCTCGGCGGCATCGAACTGACCCGGGACGTCGTTCCGGGCTACTGGGAGCGGCGTGGATATGACGTCGACGCGTGGGTCGGCCGGTCGAACGGGCGCAACGATGAGCCGACCTGAGTGGCTGACCCGGTTCACCCGGGCCGAACGCGCCGTGCACCACGTGACGGCGGTGCTGATGCTGGTCTGCCTGGGCACGGCCGCCTGCCTGTACGTACCGGACCTGTCCACGTGGGTGGGCCGCCGGAACCTGATGAAGACCGTGCACGTGTGGTGCGGGTTCGCGCTTCCGGTCCCGGTGTTGCTGGGTCTGCTGTCGCGGGCGTTCCGCGCGGATCTGGGGGCGCTCAACCGGTTCGGGCCGCATGACCGGGAGTGGCTGCGGCGCGCCGACCGGCGGGCGGTGGCCGACGGGCGCGGCATCGTCCCGGTCGGGAAGTTCAACGCCGGGCAGAAGCTGAACGCCGCGTTCGTGGCCGGGTCGATCCTGGTGATGCTCGGCACCGGGACCATGCTCACCTTCCCCGACCCGTGGCCGGACGACTGGCGGACGGGCGCGACGTTCGTCCACGACTGGCTGACCCTGGCCGTCCTGGCGGTGGTGCTGGGGCACCTGGGGTACGCGGTGCGCGATCCTGGGGCGCTCGGGGCGATGTGGCACGGGAGGGTCCGGCGGGGCTGGGCGGCCCGTCATCACGCCGGGTGGCTGGACGCGATGGTCAAGCCGCAGGATCCGGCCCCGGAACGTTCCGTAAAGAGTGGAAAACCGGACAGCGCCAAGCCTTGACACTCCCCGCGAAAACGCTGGAATGGGCGGTGAGCCCGCGCGCCGGTCCTGCGGGCGCACGCCGCTCCCGGCACGTACCGGCGCAGACGAGGGGGGTGCCCGGATGCGCGTGCTGGCCGACCGGCGAGGAGACGCCCGCGAGGTGCTGTCGCGGCGCCTGGCGGCGGAGTTCGCCGTGCTGCCGACCGAGACCGTGCGGCGGTGCGTCGCGGACGTGCTGGCCTGCATGACCCATCTCGGCGTCGAGGCCACGCCCGCGCTGGTGGAGCGCATGGCGCGCGAGCACCTCGTGGGGGTCGTCAAGTCGGAGCCGCCGTCCGGGCGGGGTCCCCTGGGGCGCTCCCGGGAGCCGGGACGGCCCGGCCCGGACGACACCCGCTGACCGCCGGTGCGCCCCGCCGTCCGTCCCGACACGCCCGCGGTCGCGGGAAGCGTGCCGTGCGGGCGGGCCGGGGGACGCTAGGGTGGTGTTCCGAGCGTGCGCGGGCGGTACCCGCGTGGTCGGATACATGATCGAGTCTGAGAAGGTGGAGGCGTGAGCCCCCGCAGCCGCGCATCCGGGGATCCCCAGCCGCCGCCGGACGAGATCACCGCCATCTTCGACGACATGCTGCGGCACGCCCGCGAACTGCTGGCCGTGCGCAGCCCGCTGGACGCCGAGCTGATCGTCAGCGAGATCCTGGGCGCCTGGTGGGGCCGCCGCCCCGCGGGCGGCGACGTGGACCGGCTGATCGGCGAGGCGCTGGTCGGCCACGCGGCGCGGGCCGCCACCCCGGCGGCGCTGGCGCTGCTGACCGGCATGGCGTACCTGGGCACCACCCGGCAGGCGGTCAAGGCCGAGCGGGCCGCGCTGGAGCTGATGGACCGCGGGGTCGCCCGGCCCGGCTGGGCCGACCGGGTCGGCATGGTGGCCGCCGAGGAGTGCTTCACCTCCCGCGACGTCTACGGCGACCAGGACTCCATCATCTGCACGTTCAGCTACGCGGGCGAGGAGCGGCACGCCCTGGTGGTCACGGTCGACCACAACCGGTCCGGGATGGTCCGCGACGCGTGGGTGTCCTCCCAGGTGGACAAGCTGTTCGAGCACTGCCGCGAGGAGGACCGGGTCAATCCGCTGGTGGTGTTCCGCCAGCTCGACCCGCGCGACACGCGGGCGGTGCTGGAGCACGCGCTGGCGGCCACCGGCGCGGCCGAGGACCCGCCGGTCACCGACACGTTCGCCGCCTACCACGCGTTCCTGCGGGCCCGGGTGCGGGCGCTGCCGCCGGGCGGGCTGCGCCCGGCCGCCCCGGTGTACGGCCGCGACTGGCGGGCGACGCTGGCCGCCCGGTTCCTGGCCTCCGACGAGGCCGAGGGCCTGTCGGACCGGTCGGCCGCCGGGCGCTGCGTGGACCGGATCATCGAGTACGGCTGCGAGGACGACCACGGCCGCCCGCTGCGGGTCAGCCCGGTCAAGTGCGAGCTGTTCCTGCTGGACTGGCTGCCCCGCAAGGTGCTGCTGTCGCCCGCCGAGCACGAGGCCATGCCGCACGTGCTGGCCGCCTGGGTGCGGTGGGCGGGCCGCCGGTCCGGGCTGCCGCCCGAGGCCGTCCGGGCGACGCTGGACGCCGTCTGGGACGCCACCGGCCGGTTCACCGAGCTGCGCCGCGACCCGTCGGCGTTCGGGCTGGACCCCTCGGTGGTCAGGCGGCTGCTGCCCGACGGGGATCTGGAGGCGCTGCCCCGGCGGGCGTTCGCGCTGCCGTTCCTGTCCGGGGAGCACCACCTGCCCGGCCGGGGCCGGATCGACCTGGCGATGCTGGACCCGGCCGACCCCGCCGACCGGCGGATCATGCTGGAGTTCGAGCACCCCGGGGCCGCCGAGGAGCATCTGGCGGCCCACGAGCGGCTCGCCGTGCGGCTGTGGGACGGCGACCCGCCCGAGCTGTGGGACACCGCGCAGGCGCTGCTGGACGCGGGCCACGAGCGGCACGCGATCCTGCACCGGCTGATCGAGGTGCTGGCGCGCTGCCGGGACGATCCGCACGCGCTGCGCGCGGCGCTGTCGGCCTTGCGCCGGGAGCCCCCGCCGATGTGAGATCGGCCATGGCGACCGGCGCGCCCGCCGGTTTGCGGGAGACTCGTGGGACGGCGATTATCGGATGCTTCGGGGGTGACCAGGATCGCCGTGGAAGCAGGCCAGCCCTTGTTCACTCGGAGCCCCCCGGAGACGGCCAGTGAGGAGTGATCTTGTGGAGTGGTCCGAGTTCGCCCGACGCCTCGGCCGTGAGCTGGCCAGTCTCGATCACGGCGTCATCCTCATCGTGCGCGAGCGCGTGGAGGACCGGCACTACGTGCAGGCCATCCGGGAACCGGACCGCCTCTACGCCGAGGCGGTCAGCAACTTCTTCCTCGACGGCCCGCTGCTGCTGACCGCCGCCGACGAGGAGGTCATGGTCGAGGCGGGCTGGCATCCGCCGGGGCCGCCGCCGGTCAACGGGGACGGCCCCGCCCGGACGGCCCCTGACCCGGCGCCGCGCAACTGGTGGACCGAGCTGCCCGCCTTCGCCACCGGCGCCGACCACCACCGGCTGGCCGACATGATGGTGCACGCGCTGCGCGACGTGCAGGGCGTGCGGCGGCCCGCCGACCTGGAGTACGAGTCGTTCCGGCGGCTCGGCAACGGGCGGATCGAGCTGGTCGACTTCGGCATCGCGCCCGCCGACGCGTCCCGGTTCACCGAACGCCGTTCCTCCGTCGCCCTGACCGCCGCGGCCGAGACCCCGCCGCCTCCCGCGCCCGTGGCCGATCCGGTGATGACCGCGCCGTCCGGCGACCCGGACGCCGCCCGGCCCCGCGCCGCCGCCAACGGGGTCGCCCGGGGGTCGCACCACCGCCCGGCCGCGGTGCCGGTGCCCGCACCCCCGCCCGCCCCTCCGGTCCCGGCCCAGGCCCCGGTCCCGGGCGACGGCGAGGGCGAGCCGGAGCGCCGGCTGGCCGCCGCCAAGCAGGAGGGCGACCACGTCACCTACTTCGACGTGCTGCTGCGCTCGGACCTGGTGCTCCCGCTGCCGGACGACCCGGCGGCGGGCGAGTACGTCACCACCACCATCGCGGGCGGCGTCTACCTGATGGTGTTCTCCTCGCCTCAGGCGCTGGCCCAGTCGCTGCGGCCCGGTGACCCGGTCCCGCCGCCGCACCGCCGGATGGGGTTCGGGGCGCTGGCCGCCGCCTGGCCGGACCCGTCCTGGTCGCTGGCCGTCAACCCGGGGCTGCCCAGCGAGATCCACCTGGACGCCGCCGCGGTGGCCCGGATCGACGGCACCCGCCGTGCCGCCTCTGCGCCCGCCCCGCCCCCCGTGCCCATCCCGG
>DATADI010000535.1:0-7712 GCA_036258615.1 Thermomonospora sp.
GTCTGACCCGAGCGGAGTAGGAGGGGCGCGGAAAGCGCGTCCCTCCTGCTCCGTTCAGCGGGACGGGTCGAGGACGAGCTTGCCGGTGGTGCGGCGGGCCCGCAGGTCCTCGTGCGCCCGGCGGGCCTCGCTCAGCGGGTACTCGCCACCGGACACGACCCGCAGCCTCCCGTCGGCGACCAGCCCGAACAGCTCGTCCAGGGCGGTCCGCATGACGTCGCCGGGAAGCCGGAAGACGTGCGCCAGCCACATCCCGGCGATGGTGGTGGAGTGGGCCATCAGCGAGGCGGGCTCCACCGGCGCCGGGGGCTTGCGGGAGGCCATGCCGTAGAAGGCGAGCCTGCCGAACGGCGCCAGGGCCTTCAGGCTCTGGTCGGTGACCGTGCCGCCGGTCATCTCCAGCACGACGTCGACCCGCTTGCCGCCGTTGGCCTCGATCAGCGCGGACTTCATGTCCTCCACGGCCACGTCGACCGCGACGTCCGCGCCCAGCTCCAGCGCCAGGTCGCGCTTCTCCTTGGAGGAGGCGGTGGCGATGACGCGCCCGGCGCCCCACGCCTTGGCGAGCTGGACGGCCAGCGTGCCGACGCCTCCGGCGGCGGCGTGCACCACCACCGACTCGCCCGGCTCCAGGTGCACGCTGCGCCGCAGCAGCACCCACGCCGTCGCGCCCTGGATGACCATGCTCAGCGCGGTGAGGTCGTCCACCGTGTCGGGGACCTCCCAGGCCGTGGCGGCGGGCACCACCGCCTTCTCGGCGTACCCGCCGCCCCCGCCGGTCAGCGCGACGACCCGGCGGCCGTCGGAGGCGCGCCCGACGACCTCGCCGCCGGGCACCAGCGGCAGGCTGGAGCGGCTCAGGTAGCTGTTCTCGGCCTGGTGGGTGTCGGCGTAGTTGATCCCCGCCCGGGACACCTCCACCAGCAGTTCGTCCGGACCCGCGACGGGGTCGGGCAGCTCCACCGGGGTCAGCACCTCGGGGCCGCCGAACTCGGTGATCTGGATGGCGCGCATGCGGTTGTCTCCTCTCGGTCGGCGGGGCCGGTCAGCGCGGGCCGGGGACCCCGCGGAAGGTGAACGGCCCGGACGGGCGTCCCGGCACCACGAACCACGCCTCGCCCGTGCCGTCCGAGCCAAGGATCCCCAGGAACGCCTCGACCACGTCGGCGACGTCCAGGATCGGGAAGCCGGTCTCTTCCAGATGGTCCTTCAGCGGGCCGATGATGGCGGTGTCGGCGAAGGACGGGCACAGCGCGTTGACCCGGATGCCCTCCGGCTGGTGGGCGGGGCCCAGCGCCCGTACCAGCCCGACCACGGCCGCCTTGTTGGCCCCGTAGATCGGGTCGAACGGCGTCGCGGTCAGCCCCGCCATGCTCGCGGTGGCCACGATGTCCCCGCCGCCCCGGGCGCGCAGGGCGGGCAGCGCCGCCCGCACCCCGAAGGCGACCCCGTCCAGGTTGATGCCCATCGCGCGGCGGTAGGTCTCGGCGTCGAAGTTGCCGTCCAGGTCGCAGCCGCTGGCCACCCCGGCGTTCAGGAACGCGATGTCCAGCCCGCCGAACCGCTCGGTCGCGACCCGCACGGCGGCCACCGAGTCCTCCGGGTCGCGCACGTCGCAGCGGACGAACGCCCCGTCCAGCTCCTCGGCCAGCGCGGCGCCCCGCTCGGCGTCGACGTCGGCGAGGACCACCTTCGCGCCGCCGGCGACCAGGCGGCGGGCGACGGCGGCGCCGATGCCGTTGGCCCCGCCGGTGATCCAGGCGACCTTGCCGTCCAGTGCCGGTCCCGTGGCGTTCATCCTGACCTCCGCAGGTAAGTGACTGACCCGTCAGTTACTCTAGCGCCATGGACTTCGAGCCGAGCCCCCGGGCCCAGGACTACCTGGCCCGCCTGGGCGACTTCATGACCTCCCACGTCTATCCCGCCGAGCCGGTGTACGCCGGCCAGCGGGCGGAGCTGCGCGCCGCCGGGCAGGAGCACACCGTCCCGCCCGTGGTGGAGGAGCTGAAGGTCGAGGCGCGCAAGCGCGGACTGTGGAACCTCTTCCTGCCCGACAGCACCGATCCCGCCCACGGGCTCTCGGTGACGGACTACGCTTCGCTGGCGGAGATCACCGGCCGTTCCCCGCAGCTCGCGCCCGAGGCGACCAACTGCGCGGCGCCCGACACCGGCAACATGGAGGTGCTGCACCTGTTCGGGACCCCGGAGCAGAAGGAGCGCTGGCTCCGCCCGCTGCTGGACGGCGAGATCCGCAGCGCCTTCGCCATGACCGAGCCCGACGTCGCCAGCTCCGACGCCCGCAACATCGCCACCCGGATCGAGCGGGACGGCGACCACTACGTCATCAACGGCCGCAAGTGGTGGACCACCGGCTCGGCCGACCCGCGCTGCCGGATCCTCATCGTGATGGGCAAGACCGACCCGGACGGGCACCCCTACCGGCAGCAGTCCATGGTGCTGGTGCCCATCGACACGCCCGGCGTGGAGATCGTCCGGCCGCTGCCCGTGTTCGGCTACTCCGACCAGCACGGCCACTGCGAGATCACCTTCACCGACGTGCGGGTGCCGGTGGACAACCTGATCGGCGAGGAGGGCGGCGGCTTCGCCATCGCGCAGGCCCGGCTGGGCCCCGGCCGCATCCACCACTGCATGCGCGCCCTCGGCATGGCCGAGCGGGCCCTGGAGCTGATGTGCGAGCGGGCCGTCTCCCGCGTCGCCTTCGGCAAGGAGCTGGCCCGGCAGGGCGTGATCCAGCAGTGGATCGCCGAGTCCCGGATGGCGATCGAGCAGGCCCGGCTGCTGACCCTCAAGACCGCCTGGCTGATCGACCGGCACGGCCCCAAGGGCGCGCGGACCGAGGTCGCCGCGATCAAGGTGGTCGCCCCCCGCGTCGCGCTGGACGTGGTCGACAAGGCCATCCAGGTCCACGGAGCGGCCGGGGTCAGCGCCGACACCCCGCTGGCGCAGATGTGGGCCGGGCTGCGCACGCTGCGGCTGGCCGACGGGCCCGACGAGGTCCACGTCCGCTCGGTGGCCCGTACGGAGCTGGGCAGGTACCTGGGCCGATGAGGGGCACGACGGGGGACGCGGGCGCGCGGCAGCGGATGCCGTACGCGCGGCGGCGCGAGCAGCTGCTGGCGGCGGCGCTGGGCGAGTTCGGGCGGCGGGGGTTCCACCTCACCCAGATGGAGCACGTCGCCACCGCGGCGGGGGTGTCCAAGGCGCTGCTCTACCAGCACTTCACCTCCAAGGACGAGCTGTTCGCCGAGGTCACCGCGGCGATCGTCGCCGAGCTGAGCGCCCGGCTGCACGCCGCGGTGGCCCCGAAGCAGTCGTCGGTCGAGGGCGTCCGCGCGATGGTGCGCACGCTGTTCGACTACGCCACCGAGGAGCCCGACGGGTGGGCGCTGGTGATACGGCACCTGGACAAGCCGGAGACCGGCGGCGACGACCTGCGGGAGATCCGCGACCGGATGGGCGAGTCGTTCGCGGGCCTGCTGCTGCGCCGCCGCCGCGCCGACCCGTCCCTGTCCCCCGCCGAGCTGGCCGCCAACGAGCGCCGCGCCCGGCTGCTGGTACCGCTGATGTACGGGTCGATGCTGTCGATGGTGTCGTGGTGGCTGGAGCACCCCGACACGCCGCGCGGCAAGGCCGAGGACATGGCGGTGGACTTCATCTGGCTCGGCCTGGACCGGCTCCGCTCGGGCGAACGGGTCCGCGGCTCCTGACCCGTACGGCTCAGCGGGACACCCGGTCGCGCAGCGCGGCCCGGTCGAGCTTGTGCGACCGGCCCGCGCGGGGCAGCTCCGGCAGCACCACGATCCGGTCCGGCAGCGCCCCGGCGTCCAGCACGTCCGGCAGGGCCCGGCGCAGCCGCCGGGCGAGCGTCCCGGCGGGCAGGTCACCGTCCGGGACGACGGCGATCACGACCTCCTCGTCCCCCGTCACCGGGTCGGGCACCCCGACCATGGCGGCCTCGGCGACCCCGGGCAGCGCGGCGACGGCGGGCTCGTACAGGCCGGGGTACACGTTGACCGAACCTCGGATGATCATGTCCTTGCGGCGGCCCGCCAGCACCAGGCGGCCGTGCCCGTCCAGCCGGGCCAGGTCGCCGGTGTCCAGCCAGTCCAGCGGCGGCTCGCCCAGGTAGCCCAGGCAGGTGTTCGGGCCGCGCAGCAGCAGCTCGCCGTCGCCGGTCAGCCGGGCCCGCACACCGGGCAGCGGAGCCCCGACCAGGTCGCCGCCCGTCCCGGACTCCCAGTGGGCGAACTTCTCGGCCGCGTCGGCGATCGCGACCGGCAGCATCTCGGTCAGCGCGTACACCGACAGCACCCGCGTGCCCTCCCCCGCCGCCGTCACGGCCCGGCGCAGCACCGCGGGCGGGACGGGCGCCGAGCCGAGCAGCAGATACCGCAGCGAGGCGGGCAGGCGGGGCGTCTCGTCCAGCATCCCCGCCAGGTGCACGGGCACGCAGAACGCGTGGGTGACGCCGCGGCGCTCCACCTCGGGCAGGAACCCCTCCACCGGATCGCGGCCCGACGGGATCGACCAGCGCGCACCGGCCAGGAGCGCGGGCAGCCCCAGCATGAACCCCGCGTCGTGGACCACGTCCCCCGGCCCCAGCGGGAACCGTTCCCGGCACAGTTCCAGGCCCGCCGCCAGCGACGCCGCCGAGTGCACCACACCGCGCGGCCTCGACGTCGTCCCCGAGGTGAACACGACGACCGCCGGGGCCGCCGGGTCACGTTCCCCATCGGGCTCGGGTGCCGGGCCGCGCATCAGGTCGCGCAGGTCCAGCGCCCCGGCGGGCACCCCCGGCAGCCGGGGACCGGCGTGGACGTGCCGCAGCCGCAGATCGGTGACGCCGGGCAGCAGCAGGCCCGCACGGCGCGCCACCCGGCGCAGCGCCCGGACGCGGTTCAGCGTGTACAGGGCGGACTCGGCGATCACCCAGCGCGGCGCGGCCAGCCGCAGCCGGGCGGCGAACAGCTCCGGGCCCGCCCCCGGGTCCACGATCACCAGGGTGCCCCCGGCGGCGACCACGGACAACGCGATGACCACCGTCTCGGCCGAGTGCCGCACGCCGACGAGCACCCCGTCGCCCGGCCGCAGCCCGGCCCGGCGCAGCCCGTGCGTCACCGCCAGCACGCGGTGCCGCAGCTCCCCGTAGGTCATCACGCGGTCGCGCCGTCCGTGGATCAGCGCCACCGCGCCGGGTGTGCGTGCGGCACGTTCCAGGACGCGCCCGACCAGGTCGGCGTCGCGGGGCACGGCTACAGCTCCAGGAAGACCACGCCGAGGCTGACGCCCCCGGCCAGGCCCAGCAGCGCCACCCGGTCGCCCGGCCCGCACCGGCCCTCCTCGATCGCCGTGGCGAGCTGGAACGGCAGCGTGACCGACGCGAGGTTGCCGTGGCCGGGCAGGGTCACCACGAGCCGGTCGGCGGGGATCCCGGTCCGCTCGCGCAGCACCTCCAGGTACGGCATGGCCACCTGGTGCACGCAGACGACCGCGAAGTCGTCCCAGCGCAGCCCCGTGTCGGCGAGGGCCTTGTCGAACAGGCCGGTGCCCATCGCCTCGAACGCCTCCTTGAGACGGCGGCCGTCGGCGTGGAAGTAGGTGTACTCCGGGTCGCGGGGGTGCAGGGTGCCGCCGCCGGGCAGCGTCCCCACGCTCCACTTGGTGGAGTCGGCCTCGAACGCGCGGTGGAAGATGCCGCCGCGCGGGACGGGCTCCAGCAGCGCCGCCGCACCGCCGTCGGAGAGCGTGTAGCCGGGGAAGGCCTCCACGAACTGCCGGAAGCCGCTCACCCGCCACCGGATCGCCCGGGACGGCACCTCCCCCGTGCACACCAGCACCCGGGCGTGCTGCCCGGTCCGGATGAGCGCCTCGGCCACCTGGACGCCGTTGAGGAAGCTGTTGCAGGCGTTGGTGACGTCGAACACCGGGCACCCGGCGCCGAGCTTGGCGGCGACGATGTGGGCCGTGGCGGGCTCCACCATGTCCTGGCTGGCCGACCCGAACACCAGCAGGTCGAGGTCGCCGGGCGTCAGGCCGCGCCGCCGCAGCAGCCGCCGGGCCGCCGCCACGGCCAGGTCGGACGCCTGCTGGTCGTCGGCCGCCACGTGCCGGGTGTCGATGCCGGTCATCCGGGCGACGATGCCGGACAGCGGGCGGAAGCCGTCGCCGGCCCGCGCCACGCGCTCCTCGACCTCCCGGCTGCCGACGAGGTCCTCGGGCAGCCAGGCGGCCACGCCCGTGACGCCGACCCGGAGGCCCCGGTCCCCGTCCGTCATGGCGGTTCCCCCCGTCAGCCGGCCCACCGCGAAGCGTGCGATCGTCACTTCGGGGTGAATACCAGACCACAACGGCCGCTCGGGGTGCAAGTCGGCGGCCCGGCCGCCGGGTTGGGCGCCGTAGCCGAACTTCCCCCGCCGGCACCCCTGGACAAGCCCCGAAAATCATGGACTTTTTATCGCGAGCGCACAGATGCCGGATACTTCGCCGCCCCCGGCGGACCACCGGCGGGCCCCGCCTGTCATTGTCAGACCGCTGACAACAAGCACTCACCTGCTTTTCGGGGCGCCTCAAGCCTTGCCGCCCGCCCGCGTGGTCCGATGAGACGGCCGGACGGCGCCGGGGACGGCGCGACCCGGAACCGAGGGAGTGTCCGGTCGGCGGGAAGGCGGGTGCGTGACGGTGGCGGGTCACAACGGTCAGGGACTACGGATCCGGCCGGACCGTGCACGCTCCGAGCCGCACGGGGAGGTCGCGATGCCGTCAGGCAGCATGGGACCCGTAGGCACCATCCGCGGGATCCTGACGTTCGAGGGCAGGCAGGAGGACGTCGCCCAGGCGCGCCGGTTCGTCGAGCGCACGCTGCGCCATCATCCCGACCGCGAGACCGCGGTCCTGCTCACCAGCGAGTTCGTCACCAACGGCATCCTGCACGGCGCCGGGCCCGTCACCCTGGTGGTGCTGGAGACCGAGGGCGGCGTGCGGATCGAGGTGACCGACGCGGGCTCCGGCGGGGCGCCCCGGGTGCGCCCGTCGCGGGCCGACGCCGAGAACGGGCGCGGCCTGTACCTGGTGGAGTGCCTGGCCTCCCGGTGGGACCACGTCCGCACCGCCGCCGGGCTGACCGCCTGGTTCGAACTGGACGCCGCGCCCGCCGGCTGACCCCGCCGGGCTGCCTCCGGAGGAAGACGACATGACCGGAATCGGAAGACGGCGATAACGATTTCGACTCGGGTCCTCCCCGGGGAACGAGTCGACGGCGACCATGAAGGCGTGGCTGCGAAGGGGAGTGGCGCGACCTCCTACGCCGACCGGGTGATGGCACGGCTGGAGTCCTGGCCCTCGATGCGCAGGGCGCGGGCGGGCTGCGGGATCGGCACCGGGCTGGGGGTGGGGGCCTGCCAGGTCGTGCACCTGCACTCCGGTGACGAGGCCGAGCTGCTGCTCACCCGGCCCGTGGTCGACCGGCTGCAGGCCGTCCTGCTGGCGTCCGGCCGGGTCTCGGTGCAGCCGGGCGGGCACTGGATCCGGGTGGGCCTGCACACCGAGTCGGACGTGACGCTGGTGCTCACGCTGGCGAGCCTGGCGATCAAGGCGGCCCTGGACTCGGGCTGTGTTGGAACGGGCCAATGCGTGCCGTGCGGGGCCGCCCGCCCGCGCGCCCAGCGGCCCGGCACCTGGGGCGGGCTGCGCCG
>DATADI010000536.1:0-4768 GCA_036258615.1 Thermomonospora sp.
CGGGGAGCGCAACTACGACGCGGTGATGCGGGTGCTGCTGGACGGCCTGGCCTGGGGCGCCCGGCGCCGCTCCGGGGGGCCGCCGCCGAGCGCGTCGGCGATCAGCCGGGCCCGGGTGAGGCTGGGGGCCGAGCCGCTGCGGACGCTGTTCTGCGAGGTCCGCGGGCCGCTGGCCGGGCCCGGTACCCCCGGGGCCTGGTACGCGGGGCGGCGGCTGGTGACGCTCGACCGCGCCGCGCTCGATCTCCCCGAGACCGCCGACAACGCGCCGTTCGGGTACCCCGCCGCGACCGCGCGCTATCCCCGGGTGCTGGTGTTCGCGCTGGCCGAGGGCGGCACGGAGGCGCTGCTGGACGGGACGTTCGGGGGAGTGGCGGTCGGGGAGCGGACGCTGGCGGCACGGATGCTGCGCGCCCTGCGGCCGGGGATGCTGGTGGTCGCCCGCGCCGACCCGTGGGCGGCAGACCTGTGGCGGCAGGCCGCGGCCACCGGCGCGGACCTGCTGTGGGGCTGCGCGGCCCCGCCCGACCTGTGGATCGAGCGGAGCTTCGGCGACGGCTCCTACCTGGCCCGCCCGGTCGGCATGGCGGGCCTGGCGCTGCGCGTGGTGCCCGGCCCCGCCGGGCCGGGACGGGCGCCCGCCGCGCTGCTGACCACGCTGACCGATCCGGTCGCCGCCCCCGCCGGGGCGCTGGCGGCCCGGTACGCCCGGCGCTGGGCGATGGACGCGGCGCTGGCCTGGCTGCGGGACACCGAGCCGGGGCGGGCCCCGCTGCTGCGGTCGCGCACCGCCGAGCTGGTCGCCCAGGAGGTGTGGGCGCTGCTGTGCGTCCACCAGGCGCTGCGGACCCTCACCTGCCCGGCGCGCGATTCCCGGCCGCCGCGGAATTCGACGCCCTAACGCTTATCTCAACACGGCGGCAAAAGGCGGCGTTGACGGGTCGAATTCGGCTTCCTACTTTCGGGGTGGCCTCGCAGATATCGAAGGAGTGGCCGATGAAGCACATGCGCAATATCGCCGTCGCCGCCGGGGGCTCGCTGGTCCTGCTCGGCCTGGCGGCCACCCCCGCCTCGGCGGCCACTACCCTCCGCGACGCCGACACCCTGGCCCCCTACGGCGGGGACGTGCGGCTCACCCTGACCTCGCCGGTCACCGTCTCGACCAGCCTCGGCGGGGCGACCTGCAACACCGGCAACATCGACGCCACCGTACCCTCCACCGGCAGCCCGCTGAACGTGTCGGTGTACAACTTCTACAACGTCCCCGGCCCGGCCTGCACGAACACCGCGGGCGGCACCTCGGCCAACACGGCGCTGGGCCTGCCCTGGAACGGCGGCACCCTCAACGGCGACACCATGACGCTGACCATCACCAACGTCCAGGTGACCTCCACGTCCACCGGCTGGTTCGGCACGCTGGTGTGCAACTACCGCGGCACGGGCGCCGGCAACAGCATCACGCTCTCCCTCGCCAACCCCTCGGGCGCCACCGGCCAGATGCGGGCCACCGCGACGAATGTCAGCCTCACGAAAGTGGCCACCGGCAGCGGCCTGCTGTGCCCGAACACCGCGACCTACAGCGCCGGATTCGTCGTCAACGGAAAGGACTCCGGCGGAAACTACACGGTGCGCCTGACCCTCTGACGATCGCCCGCTCGTCACGCCCGGCCGTCGTCCCCGCTCCGGGGCGGCGGCCGGGCCCTCGTGTGACCCGCGCCACCGCCGCCCCCCGCGAGCAGGTAGCTCGACGTCGAGATAAAATCGCCAGTAGCTTGACGTCAAGAGAAAAACCTGCGGAAGTTAGGTCGCCCTGAGTCCGCGCCGCCCTCGTGGCTAGGGCAGGATTCAGGGGAATACCGACCGCGCCGGACCTGGCCGGCAGCGAGCATGAGGAAACACCGAGCGCCCGGAGTGCGCCGCCGACCCGGTCCCGGGCGCGGCGTGATGGAGGAGGAGTCGTGTCCGCGAACAGCTTCGACGCCCGCGCCACCCTGCGGGTGGGCGGCAAGTCGTACGAGATCTACCGGCTGGACGCCGTCGAAGGTTCGGCCCGTCTCCCGTACAGCCTGAAGGTGCTGCTGGAGAACCTGCTCCGCACCGAGGACGGCGCCAACGTCACCGCCGACCACATCCGCGCGCTGGCCGGGTGGGACCCGAACGCGCAGCCCAGCCAGGAGATCCAGTTCACCCCGGCCCGGGTGATCATGCAGGACTTCACCGGCGTGCCCTGTGTGGTGGACCTGGCCACCATGCGCGAGGCGGTGCGCGACCTGGGTGGCGACCCGTCCCGGATCAACCCGCTGGCCCCCGCCGAGATGGTCATCGACCACTCGGTCATCGTCGACTACTTCGGCTCCCCGGACGCCTTCGAGCGCAACGTGGGGCGCGAGTACGAGCGCAACCGCGAGCGCTACCAGTTCCTGCGCTGGGGCCAGACCGCGTTCGACGAGTTCAAGGTCGTCCCGCCGGGCACCGGCATCGTCCACCAGGTCAACATCGAGCACCTGGCCCGCGTGGTGTTCGACCGGGACGGCGTCGCCTACCCCGACACCTGCGTCGGCACCGACTCCCACACCACCATGGAGAACGGCATCGGCGTCCTCGGCTGGGGCGTCGGCGGCATCGAGGCCGAGGCCGCCATGCTCGGCCAGCCGATCTCGATGCTCATCCCGCGCGTCGTCGGCTTCAAGCTGACCGGCAAGCTGCCCGCCGGGACCACCGCCACCGACCTGGTGCTGACCGTCACCGAGATGCTGCGCCAGCACGGCGTGGTCGGCAAGTTCGTG
This sequence comes from Thermomonospora sp., assembly GCA_036258615.1. Taxonomy (GTDB): domain Bacteria; phylum Actinomycetota; class Actinomycetes; order Streptosporangiales; family Streptosporangiaceae; genus Thermomonospora. The sequence continues at coordinate 2,787 of DATADI010000536.1, forward strand.
GAGTTCTACGGCGAGGGCGTGGCCGCGCTGCCGCTGGCCGACCGCGCCACCATCGGCAACATGAGCCCGGAGTTCGGCTCCACCTGCGCCATCTTCCCGATCGACGGCGAGACCCTGGCCTACCTGCGGCTCACCGGCCGCAGTGAGGAGCAGATCGCGCTGGTCGAGGCGTACGCCAAGGAGCAGGGCATGTGGCTCGACCCCAAGGTCGAGCCGGAGTTCTCCGAGTACCTGGAGCTGGACCTGTCGACGGTCGTCCCGTCGATCGCCGGGCCCAAGCGCCCGCAGGACCGCATCCCGGTCTCCGAGGCCAAGGAGACCTGGCGGCGCGACGTCCGCAACTACGTGCCCGCCGCGACCGGGCCGCTGGACGAGGCGTCCGAGGAGTCCTTCCCCGCGTCGGACTCGCCCGCCGTCTCCGGCGACCGCAACGGCGACAAGCCCCGTGAGCACGGCGCCGACGGCGGTGGCCGTCCGCACAAGAAGGTCCCCGTCACGCTGTCCGACGGCACGTCCTTCGAGCTGGACCACGGCGCCGTCGTCATCGCCGCCATCACCTCCTGCACCAACACCTCCAACCCGTACGTCATGGTCGGCGCGGCGCTGCTGGCCAAGAAGGCGGTGGAGAAGGGCCTGACCCGCAAGCCGTGGGTGAAGACCTCCATGGCCCCCGGCTCCCAGGTCGTCACCGGCTACTACGAGCGCGCCGGGCTCACCCCGTACCTCGACAAGCTCGGCTACAACCTCGTCGGGTACGGCTGCACCACCTGCATCGGCAACTCCGGCCCGCTGCCGGAGGAGATCTCCAAGGCGGTCAACGACGCCGACCTCACCGTCGTGTCCGTGCTGTCCGGCAACCGCAACTTCGAGGGCCGGATCAACCCGGACGTGAAGATGAACTACCTGGCCTCGCCGCCGCTGGTGGTCGCCTACGCGCTGGCCGGGACGATGGACATCGACATCCTCAACGACCCGATCGCCGAGGGCACCGACGGGCCGGTGTACCTGCGCGACATCTGGCCGTCGCAGGAGGAGGTCGCCGAGATCGTCGAGAGCTCCATCGGCCAGGACATGTTCCTGCGCGACTACGCCGACGTGTTCAAGGGCGACCGGCGCTGGCAGGAGCTGCCGATCCCCACCGGCAACACCTTCGAGTGGGACCCGGCCTCCACCTACGTCCGCAAGGCCCCGTACTTCGACGGCATGGAGATGGAGCCCGCCCCGGTCACCGACATCCACGGCGCCCGGGTGCTGGCCAAGCTGGGCGACTCGGTCACCACCGACCACATCTCCCCGGCGGGCGCCATCAAGGTCGGCACCCCCGCCGCCCAGTACCTCCAGGAGAACGGCGTCGCGGTCAAGGACTTCAACTCCTACGGCTCGCGGCGCGGCAACCACGAGGTGATGATCCGCGGCACCTTCGCCAACATCCGGCTGCGCAACCAGCTGCTGGACGGCGTCGAGGGCGGCTACACCCGCGACTTCACCAAGGAGGGCGCGCCCCAGGCGTTCATCTACGACGCCGCGCAGAGCTACGCCGCGCAGGGCACCCCGCTGGTCGTCATCGCGGGCAAGGAGTACGGCTCCGGCTCGTCCCGCGACTGGGCCGCCAAGGGCACCGCGCTGCTGGGCGTGCGCGCCGTCATCGCCGAGTCCTACGAGCGGATCCACCGCTCCAACCTCATCGGCATGGGCGTGCTGCCGCTGCAGTTCGCCGAGGGCGAGTCGGCCGAGTCGCTCGGCCTGACCGGCACCGAGACCTTCGACATCGTCGGGGTCGAGAAGCTCAACGAGGGCGAGACCCCGCGCGAGGTCACCGTCCGCGCCGACGGCAAGGAGTTCCGCGCGATCGTCCGGATCGACACCCCGGGCGAGGCGGACTACTACCGCAACGGCGGCATCATGCAGTACGTGCTGCGGAACCTGCTGCGCAAGTAACCCCGAGCGCTCACCGGCGGGCCGCCTCCCCACCCGGGGAGGCG
>DATADI010000537.1:0-2479 GCA_036258615.1 Thermomonospora sp.
GCACGGCGGGCACGGTCGCCTCGACGGGCGCGGCGGTCGCGGCGGGGGCGGTGCGGGGCGCGGGGCCGGGCAGCTGGGCGCGCAGTTCCGCCGGGGGCAGCGCGCCCGACGGGGACTCCACGACCAGCCCGGCCGGGACCAGCACGATGGCCGTGGTGCCGCCGTACGGGGAGGCCCGCAGCGACACCTTGATGCCGTGCCGCCGGGCGAGCCGGGCGACGACGAACAGGCCCAGCCGGCCCAGGTCCGACAGGTCGAAGTCGGGGGTCTCCGCCAGCCGCCGGTTCAGCTCGTCCAGGGTCTCCTGCTTGAGGCCCAGGCCGCGGTCCTCGATCTCCACCACGAAGCCGTTCGGGACGACCTGGCCGGTGATGCGCACCGGCGACTGCGGCGGGGAGAACAGCGTGGCGTTCTCGATCAGCTCGGCGAGCAGGTGGATGGTGTCGGCGACCGCGTTGCCCGCCAGCGCGGCGGCGGGCATCGACAGCACGCTGACGCGGGTGTAGTCCTCCACCTCGGCGACCGCGCCGCGCACCACGTCCACCAGCGGGACGGGGGTGCGCCAGGTGCGCCCGGCGGGCTTGCCCGCGAGGATGACCAGGCCCTCGGCGTGGCGGCGCATGCGGGTGGCCATGTGGTCGAGCCGGAACAGGTCCTCCAGCTCCTCGGGGTCCTCGGTGCGGCGCTCCATGGCGTCCAGCAGGGTGAGCTGGCGGTGCACGAGCGCCTGGTTGCGGCGCGCCAGGGTGACGAAGACCTCGTTGATGCCGCGCCGGACGTCGCTCTCCCGGGAGGCGGCCTCGATGACCGCGCGCCCGGCGGCCAGGAACGACTCGTTGATGCGGGCGATCTCGGTGACCCGCAGCTCCTGGCGGGGCAGGGCGGTGTCGGCGTCGATCGGGCGGCCGTCGCGGACCAGCTCGGCCAGGGTGGGCAGGTAGTTGTCGGTGAAGTCGCCGACGGTGCGGGCGACGCGGCGGCTCTCGCCGATGAGGCGGCGGGCGACCCGGATGGCGACGCCGGTGGAGACGATGATGGCCAGCAGGCCCAGGCCCGCGGCGGCGGCGAGCCGGGCGTAGGACTGGGCGGCCAGGTCGTTGGAGTGCTCGGTGGTGTGGGCGACGACGCCGAGTTCCAGCTCGCCCATGCGCCCGATGACGGCCTCGGAGGCGGTGTGCCAGGAGCCCAGGTCGACGGTGGGCCGGGCGCTGTGGTGGTCGGCCATCAGCCGGTCGGACAGCTGCTCGAACCGCCGGTACTCCGGGCTGGTGAGGAACGCCTCGTACCGGGCGCGGTGGTCGGCGGGCAGCGCGGGGACGGTGTCGGCGAGCAGGAAGCCCATGGCGCCGTTGAGCCGGTGCATCTCCATCAGCTCCCCGGCGCGCCAGCGGCGGGCGGTGAGCACGCCGGTGGCCAGGGCGTCCTGGCGGGACAGCAGCTCGCGGGCGCGGCCCAGCTCCAGCACGGTCTCCAGGTCCTTGGCGATCCGCCCGTTGGCGAGCGTGATGGACCGGAACGTGTCGGCGAGGGTGTCGATGAGCACGGAGTAGTCGGTGAGCACCTGCTCGCGGGGCACGGCGCGCTGGTCGAGGAGCCGGCGCAGGGCGTCCACCTCGCCCAGCCGCCCGACCGCGCGGTCCAGCCGCGCGGTCATGGCGTCGCTGAGCCGGGCGCGGACCGCGCCGGAGGACACGTTGCCGCGGTAGGCGCGGCGGGCCTCGTCGGTCTTGACCCGCTGGGCGTCGAGTCCGGAGCGGTCCAGGGTGCGGTCGCCGAGGAAGGCCATCGACATGCGGCGCTCGTGCTGGAGGGCCACCACCAGCGCCTGCGTGGGGCGCACCAGCCGCTCGTCGAACCTGCGGGCGTCGCGCAGCTCGCTGGCCTCGCCGTAGGTCGCCATGGTGGCGAACGTCCACAGGCCCACCAGGGACGCGAGCGGGATGATCAGAAGGATGACGATCTTGGTGCGGATCGACTGGGTTCTGACCGGCCGGGTACGGGGGGCCATCACGCCTCGCAGCCCATCATGACGGGGGGACCCTCCCGATTGGTGTCGGTACGGGGGTTCCGGGAGCTTACTACGCCGCCGCCGAGTCGAGCCGATCTTCCCGGCGCCCAGAAGGGACAATGTTGCCAGGGTGTTACCCGCGCCACGGTGCGCAGTGGGTTTCGGATGTGTCCGATTCATGGCAAAAACGGAATATCCGCCACATACCACCCACAGGCAGGGAATAAGGCATCCAGCCCCCGTTACGATGCCCGCCGTGACCCCTGACAGCGACGTGCCTCCCGACCCCGAGGGCCCCGAGATCCTGCCCGCCCGGCGGCGCCGCCCGCGCCGCGGCGGCCGGCATCGCGGCGCCGAGTCCTTCGCCCTGCCGCCGGACGCGCCGACCCTGATCGTCGCCGTCCCCGGCCCGCTGGCCGCCGGTGTGCAGGCCGCCACGCAGGGCCTGCCGGGGGCGCCGGCCGGGCCCTC
>DATADI010000538.1:0-14132 GCA_036258615.1 Thermomonospora sp.
TTTCGATCATTATGGTCTCCCCCGTGACCTGGTGGAATTCGGCAGTCTTTTTGTAGCCCCCCGAACAACGGTCAGTAGGGATTCTGATACGCAGCGTGAGGTCAAGGTTCGCCCAAACTTGCTGTATCCCCGGGGTTACCCAAGGTGACCCGGCGGGGTAGAAGGGCCTGTTTTCGCGGCTCAGGCGGGCTTTTCTCTGTCATGGTTGAGGTTGTTCCGAAGGCCGCCAGTGGGAGCCGCCGATGAGCGTGTTCGGCATCGATTACGCGTGGGGCCGCCCGGGGGTGGCCGCGTTGAAGCGGGCCGGGGCCAAGTTCGTCTGCCGGTACGTCTCGCACGACCGCACCGGCAAGAACCTCACGCGCGCGGAGGCCGAGGAGCTGTCGTCCGCCGGGCTGTGGCTGGTGGTGGTGTGGGAGACCACCGCGCGCCGCGCGCTGTCGGGCCGCTCCGGGGGCGCCGCCGACGCCGAGGACGCCGACCGCATGGCGCGCGCCTGCGGGATGCCCGAGACCCGGCCGATCTACTTCGCCGTCGACTTCGACGCCTCGGCCGGCCAGCAGGACGAGATCAACGCCTACCTCGACGGCGCGGCCGGGGTGATCGGCCGCGAGCGGGTCGGCCTGTACGGCGGGTACGGGCCGGTCAAGCGGGCCCTCGACGCCGACAAGGCCCGCTGGGCCTGGCAGACCTACGCCTGGTCCAAGGGCCGGTGGGACCGGCGGGCCCACCTCCAGCAGTACTCCAACGGCCATCGGCTGAACGGCGTGAGCGTCGACTACAACCGCGCGGTCAAGGGCGACTACGGGCAGTGGCGCATCGGCGAGACTCCTACGGAGGATGACATGCCCGAGTACGTGTCCGTGGGCGCCGGGCAGGGGCAGAGCCTGCCCGGCGGCAGGTGGGTCACCCTCACCTGGGACATCGAGTACTCCGACACCACCCGCCAGCACGGCGACGGGGGCGGCCCGGTGCTGCTCACCGGCCCCGCGCGGTACGCGCTGTCGGCCGCGGTCACCCTGCGCGGCCTCCCCGAGGGCACCCGGGTGCAGGCCAGGGCGGTGGAGGTCAGCGCCGAGGACGCCGCCCGGTTCGCCGCCGGGCCGGTGCAGCACCACACCAGCGTGGGCCCCGACGGCACGTCCGTGCTCTACGGGCTGCCCGCCGACACGATCGGCGCCAAACGGCGGCTGCAGTTCCAGATCCAGCACGACGGGCAGGGCCCGGCCACCGTCGCGGGCGCCACGGCGAAGGTCCTGTACTGGCGTGACTGAGGGATTACGCGTCGCCGCCCGGCCCATGGACGTCGCCGGTCTTTACTCGGATCATGGACACTCGGAACCGCTCACGGCTGACCTACAAGCTCCGGTACGCCGCGCACCGGCCCCGGGCGATCGTCCCGTACACCCGGCGGCTGGCCCGCGACACCTGGCTGCGCCTGCGCACCCGCGACCACGTGGGCTACTACCGCGCGGTGATGCGCTCCGACACCGCCCGCAACCCCGACGGGGCGGTCGGCACCCCGACGCACGCCCGCTGGCTGGCCCTCGGCAAGCTCCAGTTCGACTACCTGGTCGACCACGGGCTGCGCCCCGGCGACCGGATGCTGGAGATCGGCTGCGGCAACCTGCGCGCGGGCTGGCGGTTCATCGAGTACCTGGAGCCCGGCCACTACCACGGGGTGGACATCTCCCCCGACATCCTGTTCGCCGCCCAGGACACGCTGGTCCGGTACGGCCTGCAGGACCGGCTGCCGCACCTGACGCCGGTGCGGGACCTGCGGCTGGAGTTCCTGCCGGACGCGCACTTCACGGTGGTGCACGCGCACAGCGTGTTCTCGCACAGCCCGATCGAGGTGATCGACGAGTGCCTGGCCCACGTGGGGCGGGTCCTGGCGCCCGGCGGGTTCTTCGACTTCACCTACAACCGGACCGAGGGGGCCGAGCACCATGTCCTCCGGGAGGACTTCTACTACCGGACCGCCACGCTGGTCGCCCGCGCCGAGGCCCACGGGCTGGCGGCCCGGCCGATGGACGACTGGGCCGCGACCGGGCACAAGCAGTCCAGGCTGCGGGTCACCCGGCCGGGGTCACCATGAGTCGTCGGTCAGCTCCCCGGCCAGCCGGGCCGCGTGGTGCAGCAGGCGGGCCTGGGTCTCCAGCTGGTCGATGATCCGCCGCTGCTGGGCGCGGATGTCCTGCAGCACCAGCACCAGGCCCACCGCGAACGGCGCGACCACGCCCGCCAGCCCGGCGCCGACCGCCACCACCACGGCGCCCGTGCCGCCCAGCGCCGCCACGGCGAGCCCGCCCGCCGCCGCGGCGACCGCCGCGACGCCCGCCAGGCGGCAGCACCGCGGGAACCGAGGGGCTGAGGGCATGCTGGCACTTCCTTCGGGAGGCGACGGCACTGACGGCCATCGATACAGAGAGTCTTCCCTCTTGTCAAGTACTGTAACTACCCGTCACTTCCGGCAATGTTCTGACCAGCGAATTATTACCTTGAGGTAAGAGGTACCTACCGTCGGGCGCCGGTCAGCGGGGCCGGCGCGGGGACGGCCGGCCGGTCTCGCCGTACAGGGCGCGCAGGAACGCCAGCGCCACACGGCGCCGCTCGCCGGAGTCCGAGCGCAGGTCGGCGAAGTACCGCTCCAGCTCCTGCAGCTCGCGGACCACGGTCTCCATGTCCGGCTCCTGGGCGGTGGCCTGCCGGGCGGGTTCCCGGCCCTCACCGATACGTACCAGGTCACCGGGCTGCCAGCCGAGCGCCGACTCGATCGCGCCACGTGTCCGGGCCTGGGGCCACCGGCCGCCCGCCTCCAGGTTGTACACGGTCTTGACGGTCACCCCGGCCCGCTCGGCGAGCTGCTCCTGCGTCAGCCCGAGCGACCCGCGCCGCGCGACCACGTACTTGGCGACGCGCTCGCGATCCACCTGCCCAGCCATGCGCTCAGGATGCCGGAAAAAGTCAGGAACATCTAGTAAAGAGATCCGGAAGATTATCTTCCCTCCTCTCCGACGGGTGCGAACGGCCGTGCGCCGCCGCACACCCTCATGGTCCCCAAAAATTTCTGGTTATTTCCGGTTCAGATGGCAATACTTACCGGTAGATGACGATCAACCCTCCGCCATCGGGGTCCGTCGGCGTGGGGGAGAAAGGGGGTCGGTATGAGCGGGCAGACCGCCGCCGTCGAGCTCGCGATATCGGAGCTGCGACGCGGACTGGAGGTGGGCATGGCGAACGTCGAAGGACAGATCGCCCTCCTGCACCAGCTCCAGGACCATCACGAGCGCCGGGTCGACGAGCACGCGCGGCTGCTGGACGAACTCGGCGAACGCATCACCGCGGCCGAGCGCGACCAGGTGACCCGGGGCCAGCTGGACACCCGGTTCCGGCACACGGTCGCGCTGCTGGGCCTCATCGTCACCGCCGCGTCGGTGGTGGCGACCACCGTCCTGGCCATGATCTCCTGATCGTGGCCGGACGGGGCCGGGCCCGGGTCAGCCGGGGACCAGGGTCGCCAGGAGCTCCACATGATGGGTCATGGGGAAGGCGTCGAACGCGCGCAGGGAGTGCAGCGCCCAGCCGGACTCGCCGAAGTAGGCGAGGTCCCGGGCCAGCGTCGCCGCGTCACACGACACGTACGCGATCCCGCGTCCGGCGAGTCCGGCGACGCGCTCGACCACCTGGCGGCCCGCCCCGGTGCGCGGCGGGTCCAGCACCACCACGTCGGCCCGCAGGCCGTTCTCCCGCTCGCGGACGGCACCGCCCCGTCCGCCGCGACCGGCCCGGCCGGCCCGCCCGCCGCCCGGGGCCCGGTGCTCGCGGCCGAACTCCAGCTCGGCCACGACGTCCTCGACCCGGCCCTGCTCGATCGACACGTTGCGCAGGTCGCGCAGGTTGAACCGGGCGTCCCGGACCGCCTGCGGATCGGACTCCACGCCCACCACCAGGCCGTCCCGCCCGACGCGTTCGGCCAGCGTCCCGGCGAACAGGCCGACCCCGCAGTACAGATCCAGGGCGATCTCCCCGGGCCTGGGCTCCAGCGCGGCCAGCACCGCGTCCGCCAGCGTCTGCGCCGCGCCCGGATGCACCTGCCAGAATCCGCTGCCGCTCACCTGCCACAGCCGCCCGGCCGCCTCCTCACGGACGTACGGGAGCTGGGCGCCCGGCGCGCCGCGCCCGCGCAGCAGCCGGACCGGGACGTCCAGCCGCGGCACCTTCGCCGAGCGGCGCCCGCCGCCCCGCGACCGGGAGGCGCGCTCGCGCAGCGCCACCAGCCGGTCGCCGGTGCCCGCCGACACGATGCCCTCCACCGAGGCGGCGCCGGGCCAGTTCTTGCGCTCGATGCCCATCAGCTCGACGCCGGGGTGCGCGATCAGGCACTCGTCGATCGGCTCGACCTGGTGGGAGCGGTGCCGGCGCAGCCCGACCACCCCGTCGTCGCGGACCGCGAACTGCACCCGCGTGCGCCACCCGAGCCCCGGGCCGCGCACCGGCGCGCCCTCGTCCTCGTCGTGGTACGGGTCGGGGACCTCCTCGACCACCACGGTCCGCTCGATGCCGGCGATCCGGGCGAGCTGCTCCTCCACCACGGCGGCCTTGAGCCTGCGCTGGGCGGGCAGGGAGGCGTGCTGCCAGTCGCAGCCGCCGCAGCGGCCGGGACCGGCGAACGGGCACGGCGGCGTCACCCGGTCGGGCGAGGCGCGCAGGATCTCCACGGCGTCGGCGCGCAGGAAGTTGCGGGTGACCTCGGTGACCCTGGCGCGCACCCGCTCCCCGGGGAGCGTGTGACGCACGAACACCACCCGGCCCTCGTGCCGGGCGACGCACCAGCCGCCGTTGGCCACCGCCCCGATATCGAGTTCGAGAGCGTCCGGAACCGGGGGGTCGAGGCGGGTATCAGTCACGTTCCGAAACGATACCGCCGCCGGCGCGTGGTCCATCCGCCTCCGGGCGTCCCTCGTAGGGGCGCCGCACCGCGCCGGGCGCCGCGGGCTCGGGCCGCCCCCGCAGCCGGTCGGAGGAGGCCAGCTGCCACGGCACGCTGGTGACCATCACCCCGGGGACGAACAGCAGCCGCCCCTTCATCCTCAGGGCGCTCTGGTTGTGGAGCAGGTTCTCCCACCAGTGGCCGACGACGTACTCGGGCACGAACACCGTCACCACGTCGCGGGGGCTGCGCCGCCGCACGTTCTTGACGTAGTCGAGCACCGGGCGGGTGACCTCCCGGTACGGGGAGTCGAGGATCTTCAGCGGCACCGGCAGGTTGAGGGAGTCCCACTCCTCGCGCAGCCGGTCGACGTCGTCGGGGTCGACCGCGACGGTGATCGCCTCCAGCGTGGACGGCCGGGTCGCGCGGGCGTACGCCAGCGCCCGCAGCGTCGGCTTGTGCATCTTGGACACCAGCACGATCGCGTGGTTGCGGGCCGGGAGCACCACGTCCTCGCCGCTGGGCTCCAGCTCCCGCGCCACCGTGTCGTAGTGCCGCCGGATGCCCTTCATCAGCACGAACAGCACCGGCATGGCGATGCAGACGATCCACGCCCCGTGGGTGAACTTGGTGATCAGCACGATGACCAGGACGAACCCGGTGACGGTGCCGCCGACCGCGTTGATCACCCGGCTGCGGTGCATGTGCGCCCGGACCCGGGGGTCGGTCTCGGTGCGCAGGTGCCGGTTCCAGTGCCGGACCATGCCGATCTGGCTCAGCGTGAACGACACGAACACGCCGACGATGTAGAGCTGGATCAGCTTGGTGACCTCGGCCTGGAAGGCGTACACCAGCAGGCCCGCCATGGCGGCCAGGATGATGATGCCGTTGCTGAACGCCAGCCGGTCGCCCCGGGTGTGGAGCTGGCGGGGCAGGTACCCGTCGCGGGCCAGGATCGAGCCGAGCACCGGGAAGCCGTTGTAGGCGGTGTTGGCCGCCAGGAACAGGATCAGCGCGGTGACGGCGGCGATGTACAGGAACGCCACCGACCCCTCGCCGAACACCGCCGAGGCGACCTGGGTGAGGATCGGCTCCTGGACGTACCCCTCCCCCACCGGCTGCCCGTCGCGATACAGGTCGTGCGCCGGATTCTCGGTCACCCGCACGTCGGAGGCCAGCGCCAGCGCGATCACGCCGCAGAACATGGAGACCGCGATCAGCCCCATCATCAGCAGCGTGGTGGCGGCGTTGCGGCTCTTGGGCTTGCGGAAGGCCGGGACCCCGTTGCTGATCGCCTCGACCCCGGTGAGCGCGGCGCAGCCCGAGGAGAACGCCCGCAGCAGCAGGAACAGCAGCGCGAAGCCCGCCAGGTCGGCCTGCTCGGCGTGGATCTCCAGGTCGGCGGTGGGGGCGCGCAGGTCGTCGCCCATCACCCCGAGCCGGACCAGCCCGAACACGATCATGCCGATCACGCCGACCACGAAGGCGTAGGTGGGGATGGCGAACAGCGTGCCGGACTCGCGGACGCCGCGCAGGTTCATCACCGTGAGCAGCACGATGATGCCGAGCGCGGCGGCGACCTTGTTCTCCCCGATCCAGGGGACGGCCGAGCCGATGTTCTCCACCCCGGAGGACACCGAGACCGCCACCGTCAGCACGTAGTCGACCAGCAGGGCGCTGGCGACGGTCAGGCCCGCGCCCTGCCCCAGGTTGGTCATGGCGACCTCGTAGTCGCCGCCGCCGCTGGGGTAGGCGTGCACGTTCTGCCGGTAGGAGGCCACCACCACGGCCATCAGCAGCACGATCGCCAGCGCGATCCAGGGCCCGTAGCCGTAGAACGACACCCCGGCCACGGCCAGCATCATCAGCAGCTCTTGCGGCGCGTAGGCGACCGACGACAGCGGGTCACTGGCGAAGACCGGCAGCGCGATCCGCTTGGGCAGCAGCTGCTCGTGGAGCTGGCCGCTGCGCAGCGCCCGTCCCACCAGGAACCGTTTGGCGAGGTCCGGAACCTTCGACACGAGCAGAGAGCCTAGCCCCTGGGACCGACACGTCCGCCAGGCGGGATCGACACGGAGTTCCGTCCCGTCCCGGCTGGCCGGAACATCGGCGGGGTATGACTGTGCGCGGCTGATGTGTAGGTTTCAACCCGTCAAGGATCTTTCGACGGAGCTGGGTCCTTGGAACGCCGGGGAAGGGACGGCCGTGCATATCGTGATCATGGGATGCGGACGGGTGGGGTCGACGCTCGCCCACATCCTGGAGGACAAGGGTCACTCGGTGGCCATCATCGACCAGAGCCCCGAGGCGTTCCGGCGGCTGCGCGGCGGCTTCCGGGGCCGCCGGGTGACGGGCTTCGGCTTCGACCGCGACGTCCTGGAGGAGGCGGGCATCGAGCAGGCCTCCGCGTTCGTGGCGGTCAGCAGCGGCGACAACTCCAACATCATCTCCGCCCGGGTCGCCCGCGAGACGTTCGGGGTGGAGAACGTGGTGGCGCGCATCTACGACCCCCGGCGCGCCGAGGTGTACCAGCGGCTGGGCATCCCGACCGTGGCGACCGTGCGGTGGACCGCCGACCAGATGCTGCGGCGGCTGCTGCCGGACGGGGCGCTGCCGCTGTGGCGCGACCCGACCGGCGAGGTGATGCTGGCCGAGCTGAACGTCGACGAGTCCTGGGTCGGCACCAAGGTCACCGCCTTCGAGGAGGCGGTGCGCACCCGGGTGGCGTTCCTGTCGAGGATGGGGGAGGCGATCGTGCCCGACGCCGACACGGTGATCCAGGACGGCGACGTCGTCCACGTCATGGCGCGCTCCGACGACAAGGAGCGGCTGAACGCCGCGGTGGCGCGCCCGGCGGACGGGAGCCGGTGATGCGGGTCGCGATCGCGGGCGCGGGCGCGGTGGGCCGCTCGATCGCCCAGGAGCTGCTGGAGAACGGCCACGAGGTGCTGCTCATCGACAAGGACCCCAAGGCCATCAAGGTCGAGGTGGTCCCGCGCGCCGAGTGGCTGCTGGCCGACGCCTGCGAGATCGCCTCGCTGGACGACGCCGCCCTGGAGCGCTGCCAGGTGGTGGTGGCCTCCTCCGGCGACGACAAGGTCAACCTGGTGGTGTCGCTGCTGGCCAAGACCGAGTACGGGGTGCCCCGGGTGGTCGCCCGGATCAACCACCCCAAGAACGAGTGGCTGTTCAACGAGTCGTGGGGCGTGGACGTCGCGGTGTCCACCCCCCGGCTGCTGTCGGCCCTGGTCGAGGAGGCGGTCAGCGTCGGCGACCTGGTCCGGCTGATGACCTTCCGGCAGGGCGAGGCCAACCTGGTGGAGCTGACCCTGCCCGAGGACGCCCCGCTGGGCGGCCAGCGGGTCGGCTCGGTCGCCTGGCCGCGCGACACGGCGCTGGTGGCGATCCTGCGGGAGGGCCGGGTGCTGGTCCCCACGCCGGACGACACGCTGGAGGCCGGCGACGAGCTGATGTTCGTCGCCAGCCAGGACGTGGAGGACGAGCTGGCCGAGCTGCTGTCGGCGCACTGAGCGCCGGGTCAGCCCGCGGCCGGGCCCCGCAACGGGGTACGGCCGCGGGCCAGCACCCACACCATGGCGGCCAGCGCGGCCACCTGCAGCGGCCAGCCGAGCGCGATCTTGGCGGCCCCCAGCCAGCCGACCTGCCCGGCCAGGTACAGCGGGTACTGCACCAGCACCCGGACCGCGCACGGCAGGATCAGGAACCAGGTCAGCCGCGAGCACAGCCGCACGATGCCCGGATCGGAGCGCCAGGCGGTCGGGTCACCGGTGACCGACCCGATGATGAACCCCACCACCGGCCAGCGCACCAGCACCGACAGGGTCATCCCGGCGGCGTAGGCGGCGTTGTAGAGGATGCCGGGCAGGAACGCGTCCTCGGCGCGGCCCGAGCGCAGCGCGAAGAACGCCGCGATGCCGATGCCCAGCAGGCTGTTGAGGACGAACTGCGGGGTCGAGCGCTGGACCACCCGGACCACCAGCAGCAGCACCGCCGCCCCGACGCCCACCGCCAGGGACGGCTTGAGCTGGTGGGACAGCACGTACGTGGCGGTGAACCCGATCGTGGGCACGGCCGCCTCGACCATGCCGCGGACCCCGCCGAGCGCGGTGGTGAGCTGGGCGCGCACCGCCGCCTCGACCGTGTCGTAGGTGACCGGGGCCTTCGCCGCCGTGTCCGGCTCCGCACGCTCCTCGGTGCGGCGCGCTCCGTGCGCCTCCGGCTCGCTCACCCACTGCCCCGCAGCTCGTACCGGGGGTTGAACATGGTCTTGCGGCCGTCCTGCAGGCTCACCAGGCCCTCGGCCCGGAGCCGGCGGCCCGGGTCGATGCCGGCGATCCTGCGGCGGCCCAGCCAGACCAGGCTGATCACGTCGGTGCCGTCGTAGAGTTCGGCCTCCAGCGCCGGGGCACCACCTCGCGGTCGCAGCGTCACGGTTCGTAGCGTACCCGCGACGCAGGCCCGGCGGCGTTCGGCGCACCCGGCGATCGGCGTGGCGCCCTCCCGGCCGGTGTCCTTCTGGAGCTCCTCGGCCTCCAGCTCGTCCCGGCCGGCCGCCAGGCGGCGCAGGAACCGCTTCAGGCCCCGCTCACGGGGGGGTTCGGGTCGGCCGTCCGGATCGGCGGCCTGCTCGACCGGCACCTCGTCCATGAAGCACAGGCTAAGGCACCCGGTGCCCCGGGCGAACCGTCCGCGAGGACGAAGATCGCCTCACAGATAGCGCAGCCACAGATAGGGCACGCACAGCGCGACGGTGACCAGCGTGACCACGATGCCGTACCGGGTGAAGTGCCAGAAGCCGATCGGATGGCCGTTGCGGGCGGCGATGCCGAGGACCACCACGTTGGCGCTGGCCCCGATCGCGGTGGCGTTGCCGCCGAGGTCGGCGCCCAGCGCCAGCGACCACCACAGCACCTGCCCGTCCGGCCCGGCGTCGCGGACCAGGTCCTCGACGATCGGGCTCATCGTGGCGACGTAGGGGATGTTGTCGACGATCGCCGACAGGCCCGCCGACCCCCACAGCAGCAGCATCGACGCGAACCCGAGCCGGCCCTCCGTGGCGTCGGCGGCGGCCTGGGAGACCTCGCCGATCACCCCGGTCTCCACCAGCCCGCCGACCATGACGAACAGGCCCATGAAGAACACCAGGGTCGGCCACTCGACCTCCTCCAGCGCCTGCTCGGTGGTGACCTTGGTGGCCGCCACCAGCAGCCCGGCGCCCAGCAGCGCCACCACCGAGGGCTCGTAGTGCAGCACCGGGTGCAGCACGAACGCCACGACGACCAGGCCCAGCACCGCCAGCCCCTGCACCAGCAGCCGCCGGTCGGTGATGGCCTCGCGTTCCTCCAGCTCCATCACCTCGGCCGCCAGCTCCGGGTCGTACCGGAACGCCGAGCGGAACAGCCACCGGCACAGCAGGCAGAACACCACCATCAGCACCACCACGAGCGGCGCGAGATGGATCAGGAAGTCGTTGAACGACAGGTCGCCGCGGCTGGCGATGATGATGTTGGGCGGGTCGCCGACCAGGGTGGCGGTGCCGCCGATGTTGGAGGCCATCACCTCGGCGATCAGGTACGGGACGGGGTTCAGCGCCAGCCGTTCGCACACCAGGAAGGTCACCGGCGCGACCAGCAGCACGGTGGTGACGTTGTCCAGCAGCGCCGAGGCCGCCGCCGTCAGCACCACCAGCATCACCATCAGCCGGTACGGCCTGCCCCGGGCCCGCTTGGCCGCCCAGATCGCCACGTACTCGAACACGCCGGTCTGCCGGAGCACCGAGACGATCACCATCATGCCGAGCAGCAGGAACACCACGTTCCAGTCGACGCCGGTCTCCTCGGAGAAGAACGCGGTCTCGGCGTCGGTGATGTGGAGCAGCAGCATCAGCGACGCGCCGCCCAGCGCCACCGCCGTCCGGTGGATCTTCTCGGAGGCGATGAGCACGTAGGCGGCGGCGAAGATGACGATCGCGGCGGCGGCGCTCACACGGGGGCCTTCCGGTCGGCGGGCAGGGTCGCATGCGTGCCGACCAGGCTTCCCGGCTCACCTGCCGACACCCTAACCGGCCCGGCGAGGCCGGGCGGCGGGAGGGAGTAGCGTCGAGACGTGCTCGCTCGTGACCTGGCCCGGCCCTTCCCCGTCCTCGACCTGGACAGCGACGCGCTGGCCGCCGCGCGGATGCTGGTGGAGCGCTCCCTGCCGGGGCTGATCGTGGTGGACTCCGGCCAGCACCCCGTCGCGGTGCTGCCCGGCTCGCAGATCCTGCGGTTCGTCGTCCCCCGCTACGTGCAGGACGACCCGAACCTCGCGCACGTGTACGCCGAACGGCAGGCCGACCGGCTGTGCGCGCGGCTGCGCGGGCACACCGTGCGCGACCTGCTGCCCCACGACCCGCCGCGGGTGCCGATGGTGGAGGGCGGCGCGACCGCCATGGAGATCGCGGCGCTGATGGCCGGGGCGCGCAGCCCGCTGGTGGCGGTGGTGGAGTCCAAGGGCGGGCCGCGCCCGCCGATGATCGGGGCGATCTCGGTGGCGGACCTGCTGGGACGGCTGCTGCCCCAGGAGTGATCACCCGCCCGTTAGCGTGGGGCCCATGGAACCGGTACCTGAGGACTGGGAGCGCGCCCTGGCGATCGTGGCGCATCCCGACGACCTGGAGTACGGCGCGTCCACCGCCATCGCCAAGTGGACCGCCGCGGGCAAGACGGTGGTGGAGGTGCTCGGCACGCGCGGCGAGGCCGGGATCGACGGGATGGACCCCGCGGAGACCGCCCGGGTCCGGTCCGCCGAGCAGGTCGAGGCGGCCCGGCTGGTCGGGGTGGAGACCGTGGAGTTCCTCGACCACGCCGACGGGATGCTGGAGTACGGGCTGCCGCTGCGGCGCGACATCGCCCGCGCCATCCGGCGGCACCGCCCCGAGGTGGTGGTCTCGCTGAACTTCCGGGAGACCTGGCCGGGCGGGGAGGGCTTCAACATGGCCGACCACCGGGCGTTCGGGCTGGCGGTGGCGGACGCGGTCCGCGACGCGGCCAACCGCTGGGTGTTCCGCGACCTGGCCGAGGAGCCCTGGCAGGGCGTGCGGTTCGCGCTGTTCGCCAACTCGCCGCAGGCGGGCCACTACGTGGACGTGGCCGGGCACCTGCCCGCCGGGGTCGCCTCGCTGAAGGCCCACCGGGTGTACTTCGACCACCTGGGCCAGGACTTCGACCCCGAGGCGTTCCTCACCGGGATCTGCGAGGAGGCCGGGCGGCACGCCGGGGTCGCGCAGGCGATGCCGTTCGAGCTGGTCGCGCTGTGACCCGGGCGGGCGACCCGGTCGCCCGCCGGACCCGGCCTCGCCCCGTCATGGCCGCGGAGAGCCACGACGGGGACGGCGACGGAGGTCTCAGCGGACCTCGGTGATCTCCGGACCGCGCTCGAACGGGTCGAAGGTCTCGGCCTCGCCCTCCGGCTCGCCGTTCTCGGCCGCCTCGCTGAACTCCTGCGGCAGCGTCAGCGGCAGCAGCTCGCGCGGCGGCATCGGCTGCTCGCCCCGGACGACCACGATGTTGCGGAACACGTCCTCCAGGATCTGCCACTGCTCCTCGTCCTCGATCGCGGCGCCCTGCACCACGCCCTTGAGGAACCAGCGCGGCCCGTCGATCCCGATGAACCGGATGGGCTGCCAGGCGTACCCCTGCTCGATGACCTCGGCGGGGATCTGCTCGCGCACCTCCGGCGGCATCTCGTTGAGCATCTCCTCGGTGAGCTGCGCGGGGATCATGGCCAGCAGCTCGGTGCCGAACGGCCCCTCCCGCTCCTCGGTCTGCCCCTGGGCCTGCTCGGTGACCTCGGTGGCGGTCTCCTTGCGGATGTCGTCCCAGATGCCGGTGCGCTTGGGCGCGGCGAACGCCTGGATCTGCAGCACGCTCTCGGCGTGCTGGACCAGCACCGCGACCGGGCGCCCGTTGACCGGGTTGCCCTCCTCGTCCACCTCGGTGGCCTCGAAGTTCACCTGGAAGCCCAGCCCCTCGGCGACCGGGACCTGGATGGAGCCGAAGTCCAGCCGCTGGAGGTCCGGGTAGGAGTCGCCGGCGTCCCAGGGACCCTCCGCAGCGTCCGCCCCGGCGGCGGGGGCGTCGTCCGTCTCGACGGCGTCCGCCTGCTCGCCGGCCGGTTCGAGGGTGCTGTCGGGTTCCTCGCCCTGGCGACGACGTCGAATAGGCACGACTCACGCTCCTTCTTCACTGTGCTCGATCTGACCGCTGCGTAGCGGGCTCAGCCTAGTTGTGCCCCGCCCCCGGTGACGCCGCCGGCATCCCGCCGGTGGAGCCGAAGCCGTCGGCGCCGCGGGCGGATCCGGGGAGCGCGGAGACCTCGTGGAACACCGCCCGCTCCACCCGCTGGACGACCAGCTGGGCGATCCGGTCGCCGCGCCGCAGCCGGACCGGATGCCGGGGGTCGGTGTTCAGCAGGGTCACCTTGATCTCGCCGCGGTACCCGGCGTCGACGGTGCCGGGCGCATTGACGATCGTGACCCCAAACCTAGCGCCCAAACCGGACCTCGGATGGACGAAGGCCGCATAGCCGTCGGGCAGGGCGATCGCGATCCCCGTGGGCACCACCGCGCGCTCCCCCGGCGCCAGCTCCACGTCCACGGCGGTGACCAGGTCCGCGCCCGCGTCGCCCGGGTGGGCGTAGGACGGCGGCGGCAGGCCCTCGTCGAGCCGCCGGATCAGCACGTCGACCTTGTTCGTCACTGTTCACCCCACCGTCGCAGGTCACGGCACCGGCCGGGACACGGTCCACGGCGCGGGACACCGACTGTACCGAGCGTCCGGTCCGTCGTGGCGGCGCGCGGCGGGGCCGGGGCGGCTCGTTTCACGGACGGTAACCCTATCCGGATCCGGGCCCGGGGCGATGATCCCGGGAACTTGGGTGTCCCGCCGAGCGTCCCTGCCATCGAGACCCCCGGGAGGCGCCCGATGCTCGACGTTCCGACGTCCCTGGCCCACGACCTGGTGCTGGCCCTGACCGAGGCGCTGGGCGGCCCGCTGGGCGGCGCCGCCGCCGTGACGGCGATCGCCCTGTTCACGGTGGGGGTGCGGGTGCTGCTGCTGCCGCTGAGCGTCATGGCGGCGCGCGGCGAGCGGGCCCGTGCCCGGCTGGCGCCGCGCGTGCGGGAGCTGCGCCGCCGCCA
>DATADI010000539.1:0-3076 GCA_036258615.1 Thermomonospora sp.
CAGCGCCTCCCGCGCGCCCGGCAGCAGCCGCCCCTCGGCCCGCAGCCGGCCCCGCCGGGCGGCGAACGCCTGGGCGAGCGCCGCCATGAACGCGGGCAGGTGGTCGTCGGTGGGGGCGACGTCGTTGAACGCCAGCGTCTCGAAGATGATCTCCGACTCGGTGCGCCCGGCGACCGGGGCCAGCCGGACCAGCGGACGCCCGGTGGTCCGCTGGAACGCCTCCGCGTAGGCGTCCCGGGTGACCCTTCCGACGTCGACCAGCGTGTGGTCGATGTTCCACAGCACCAGACGGTAGGGCGTCGACATCCTCTTCCCAGCGTTGCGTGCGCGGCGCCCGGGGCCCGCGGCCCCGGCGCGGTCCGGGCGTTTCGCGCATAGCCTACGGCCGGCGGCGGGGCCGGGACAGCCCGCGTCCGGTCAGCGGGACGCCCCGGGGCGGGCGACGAAGACCCCGGTGGTGACGGCCTCCTCGCCGATCACCTCGTAGGCGACCTCACCGTCGGCCGTCGGCGCGAGGAACCCCGGGAAGGTGTGGATGACCAGCCGGTCGCCAGGGCGGGGGGCGGCGGCCGACCGGCCCTCGACCCGCACCGTGCGGGTCTCGCCGGGCTCCAGCCGGGGGAACAGGCAGTCCACGCGGTCCCGCCCGGCGCAGGCGGGGTCGCTGACCGACCGGACGGCGAGCCCGGCGCCCGAGCGCCCGGTGGCGGCCTTCTCGCTGCGCACCGCGACCTGCCGGACCGGCGAGCGCCCGCCGTTGGTGACGGTGAACCGGTAGTGGAAGACCTGTCCCGGCGTGAGGGCGGCCGGGGTGACGGTGCGGTCGGCGGTGACCCGGACGTCGGCGTCGCCGTCGATCCGGACCCGTCCCGTCCGGGCGCCGCCGCCCAGCCACGCCACGGCGGCCACGACGACCGCCACGGTCGCGGCCGTCGTCGCCATCACGAGGAACCACCGGCGCACGCGATCTCCCCCCGACGCGTCCTGCCTCCTCACAGGCTAGGCCAGCGGATCGTCAGGGCCGAGTCAGGACCCCATGTGGGGGTAGCGGTAGTCGGTCGGCGGGACGAGGGCCTCCTTGATCGCGCGCACGTTGGTCCAGCGGATCAGGTTGAAGATCGAGCCCGCCTTGTCGTTGGTGCCGCTGGCGCGGGCCCCGCCGAACGGCTGCTGACCCACGACCGCGCCGGTGGGCTTGTCGTTGACGTAGAAGTTGCCCGCCGCGAAGCGCAGGTGGTCGGTGGCGGCGGCGATGGCGGCCTGGTCGCGGGCGATGACCGACCCGGTCAGCCCGTACGGGGCGGCGCGCTCCATCTGCCGCAGCATCGTGTCGTAGTCGCCGTCCTCGTAGACGTGGACGCCGAGGATCGGGCCGAAGTACTCCCGGGTGAAGATCTCGTCCTGCGGGTCGGCGGCCTCCAGCACGGCGGGCCGCACGAACCAGCCCTCGGAGTCGTCGGCCTGCCCCCCGGCCAGCACCCGCACCGAGTCGAGGCCGCGCGCCCGCTCCAGCGCCGCCCGGTGCTTGGCGAACGCCCGCTCGTCGATCACCGCGCCCATGAACAGCGACAGGTCCTCGGCGACGTTGCCCATGGTCAGCGACTCGACCTCGGCGACGAAGTCGTCCCGCATGCCCTCCCAGACCGACCGGGGCACGTAGGCCCGCGAGGCCGCCGAGCACTTCTGGCCCTGGTACTCGAAGGCCCCCCGGACCAGCGCGGTGCGCAGCACGGCGGGGTCGGCGGAGGGGTGGGCGACGACGAAGTCCTTGCCGCCGGTCTCCCCCACCAGCCGCGGGTAGCCGTGGTAGCCCGCGATGTTCTCCCCCACCGTCCGCCACAGGTGCTGGAAGGTGGCGGTGCTGCCGGTGAAGTGGATGCCCGCCAGGTCCGGATGGGTGAGCGCGACCTTGGACACCGCCCGGCCGTCCCCGGTGACCAGGTTGACCACCCCCGGCGGCAGCCCGGCGGCCTCCAGCAGGCGCATGGTGAAGTGCGCGGCGAACTGCTGGGTGGGCGACGGCTTCCACAGCACCACGTTGCCCATCAGCGCCGGGGCGGTCGGCAGGTTGCCCGCGATGGAGGTGAAGTTGAACGGGGTGATCGCCAGGACGAAGCCCTCCAGCGGCCGGTACTCCATCCGGTTCCACACGCCGGGCGCGGACTCCGGCTGTTCGGCCAGCAGCCGCCGCGCGTAGTGCACGTTGAACCGCCAGAAGTCGATCAGCTCACAGGCCGCGTCGATCTCCGCCTGGAACGGGGACTTGGACTGGCCCAGCACCGTGGCGGCGTTCAGGGTGGCCCGCCAGGGCCCGGCGAGCAGTTCGGCGGCGCGCAGGAACACCGCCGCCCGGTCGTCGAACGACAGCGCCCGCCAGCCCGGCGCGGCCTCGCGGGCGGCCTCGATCGCGGCGCGGACGTCGTCGTCGGTGGCGTTGCCGAGCCGCCCCAGCACGTGGCCGTGCCGGTGGGGCTCGACCACGTCGATCGGCTCACCGCCGCCCAGGCGCTGCTCCCCGCCGATCGTCATGGTCAGCTCGACCCGCTCGGCGCCGAGTTCCTTGATCCGGGCCTCCAGCGCGGCCCGCTCGGCGCTGCCCGGCGCGTACGACCTGACCGGCTCGTTCACCGGGACGGGGACGTTGGTGACGGCGTCCATGCGTTCGCTCCCAGAAATCCGACATCGTCGTCGATAACGCGTCAGAGTCGTACCCCGATCGCGGTGGCGTGACGCGCCGGGAACCCGCTCTGGACGGGGCGGGGACGCCGGGCGACCATCGGGCCATGGACGGCAAGACGCGCAGGGCCGTGTATCTCCGCCAGACCGGCCGCAAGGAGCTGACGGGCAGGCAGCGCAAGCGGCTGCGCCAGAAGGAGAACCGCGCGGCCGGGGCCACCCGCGGGCGCCGCCGGGACTAGAGGTCGCCCAGCTCCTGCGTGGCGAACCACATCAGCTCGTGGCCCTCGGCGCCGTCGACCACGAACGCGGCGTCGGCGTCCCCGGCGTCGGCCGCGGGCAGCGCCCGCGCGGCGGCCCGGACGTCGTCGGCCGCCTGCTCGTCGTCGACGTGCCCGGC
>DATADI010000540.1:0-3101 GCA_036258615.1 Thermomonospora sp.
ACCGCCTCGACGGCCTCGCCGCCGAGCTCGGCGACGCGGCGCTGCCCGTCCCGATGGACGTGTCCGACCCCGCCTCGATCGCCGGCGCCGCCGCGCGGATCTCCGAGGGGCTCGGCCGCGTCGACCTGGTGGTCAACAACGCCGGCGTGATGCTGGCCGCCCCGTTCGAGGACCGCCGGACCGACGACTGGCAGCGCATGATCGACACCAACGTGACCGGGGCGATCCGGGTCGTGGACGCCTTCCTGGCGGACCTGGTCGCCACCGCCGCCGAGGGCCGCCCCGCCGACCTGGTCGACATCTCCTCGGTCGCCGCCCACTGGTCGTTCCCGAGCTTCGCCGTCTACTGCGCCACCAAGGCCGCGCTGACCCACTTCTCCCGCAGCCTGCGCACCGAACTGGGACCCAAGCGCGTCCGGGTGACCAACATCGAGCCGGGACTGGTCGAGACCGAACTCCAGGGGCACGTCGACCACCCGGACGTCACCCCGATGATCGACGACTGGCGCAAGGGGCTCACCTGGCTGTCGGACGAGGACCTCGCCGACCTCATCGCCTACACCGTCAGCCGCCCCTGGCACGTCAACCTGCCCAACATCGTGGTGATGCCGACCCAGCAAGTCTGATCATTGTGGGGGGCGACCCCCCACACCCCCCGCTAAGCGCGGCGAATGACCTCCGCTCCGCTGGCGCTCCGCTCCGGTCATTCGCCGCGCCCAGGTTTCCTCGGCTCCGCTGGCGCTCCGCCGAGGAAAGCTGAGTTTCTGGGGGAGACCCCCAGACCCCCTGTTTTAATCGGTGTCGGGCTGTTCTCGGCTGGCCAGGAGGCGTCTCAGGCTGTCCAGGCGGGCGTGGCTGGCGTGGCCCTCGTCCGCCCAGGCGTCCAGGGCACAGTCGGGCTGCAGGTGGTTGCAGTGCGGGGGGCAGTGCTCGGCGCCCTCGGCCAGGTCGGGGAAGGCCGCCGCCACGTTCTCGGGGCGGACGTGGGCGAGGCCGAAGCTGCGGACGCCGGGGGTGTCGATGATCCAGCCGCCCTCGGGCAGCTCGAACGCGATGGCCGAGGACGAGGTGTGGCGGCCTCGGCCGGTGACCACGTTCACGTGACTCACCGCCCGGCGGGCCTCCGGGACCAGGGCGTTGACCAGGGTGGACTTGCCGACGCCGGAGTGGCCGACCAGGACGCTGACGCGGTCGCGGAGCCGGGCGCGCAGGTCGTCCGGCTCGGCGGCGTGGTGGGTGACCACGTACGGGACGCCCAGCGGCGCGTACGCGGTCACCAGCGGGTCGGGGGAGGCCAGGTCGGACTTGGTGAGGCAGAGCAGCGGGTCCAGGCCCGCGTCGTAGGCGGCCACCAGGCAGCGGTCGATCATCCGGGGGCGGGGCTCGGGGTCGGCCAGCGCGGTGACGATCACGAGCTGGTCGGCGTTCGCGACGATGATCCGCTCGAAGGGGTCGGTGTCGTCGGCGGTGCGGCGCAGCGCGGAGCGGCGCGGCTCGACCCGGACGATCCGGGCCAGGGCGTCCGGCTCGCCGGAGGTGTCGCCCACCAGCGCCACCCGGTCGCCCACCACCACGCCCTTGCGGCCCAGCTCCCGGGCGCGCATCGCGGTCACCGGGCGGTCGTCCACCAGGCAGCGGTACCGGCCCCGGTCCACGGCCGTGACGAAGCCGCCCACCGCGTCCTCGTGCGCGGGGCGGCGGCGGGTGCGCGGCCGGGAGCCCCGGCGGCCGGGCCGTACCCGGACGTCGTCCTCGTCGAAGTCCCTCAGTCGTCGTGGCAGCGTCAACCCTCCAGCATGCGGGCCCACAGCTCGGTGAAGCCGGGAAGGGTCTTGCCCACGGTGGCGACGTTCTCGACCTCCACGCCGTCCACCGCCAGGCCCAGCACCGCCGCGGCCATCACCATCCGGTGGTCCTCGTAGGTGTGGAACAGGCCCCCGCGCAGCGGCCGGGGCCGGATCTCCAGCCCGTCCGGCAGCTCCCGGACGTCCCCGCCCAGCGCGTTGATCTCCCGGGCCAGCGCCGCCAGCCGGTCGGTCTCGTGGCCCCGCAGGTGCGCGATGCCGGTCAGCCGGGACGGGCCCGTCGCCAGCGCCGCCAGCGCCGCCATCACGGGGGTCAGCTCGCCCACGTCGTGCAGGTCGGCGTCCAGGCCCAGGATCGTCCCCGAGCCCCGTACGGTCAGGCCGCCGGGCCCGTGGGAGACCTCCGCGCCCATCCGCGCCAGCAGCCCGCGCAGCGCGTCGCCCGGCTGCGTGGTGGCGGTCGGCCAGTCCGGCACCGTCACCCGGCCCCCGGTCACCAGCGCCGCGCCGAGGAACTGCGCCGCGTTCGACAGGTCCGGCTCGATCACCGACTCCCCGCCGCGCAACGCGCCCGGCGCCACCCGCCACACGTCGTCGCCGGTCTCCACGACCGCGCCCGCGTCCCGCAGCATCCGCACGGTCATCGCCAGGTGCGGCGCCGACGGCACGGGCGGCCCGGAGTGCCGCACCTCGACGCCCTTGGCGAACCGCGGCGCGGCCAGCAGCAGCCCGGACACCAGCTGGGAGGAGCCGGACGCGTCGATGGTCACCGCGCCGCCCGCCAGCCCGCCACGGCCCCGGACGGTGAACGGCAGCGCGCCCCGCCCCCCGTCGTCGATGTCGGCGCCGAGCACCCGCAGCGCGTCGATGATGGGGCCCATCGGGCGTTCCCGGGCACGCGGGTCGCCGTCGATGGTCACCTCGCCGTCCACCAGCGCGGCCACCGGCGGCAGGAACCGCATCACCGTGCCCGCCAGGCCCACGTCCACCTGGACCGGGGCGGCCAGCGGGGCCCGCTCGCCGGGCGTGATCCGCCAGTCCGCGCCGTCCTCGTCCACGGTGACGCCGAGGTCGCGCAGCGCCCGCGCCATCAGGTCGGTGTCGCGGCTGCGCAGCGGGCGCACCACGCGGGTCGGCTCGTCGGCCAGCGCGGCCAGGATCAGCGCCCGGTTGGTCATCGACTTGGAGCCGGGCAGCGCGACGGTCGCGTCGACGGGGCCGTCGGCCACGGGCGCGGGCCAGTTCGGGGTGGACATACCGCAAGGTTAGCGATCGGCGGCGGGCCGATCGCCCGCC